>NZ_JABWRW010000023.1:0-99494 GCF_014269095.1 Pseudomonas sp. SWRI50
CAACACTGCCTGAATCGATTAACTCGTTGATACTCAAGGAGTTTCTCGTTCCAATCACGCTGGAAGTGGGGCGCATTATAAGGGGATTCGAAACCCCGTCAACCTTTAATTTCAAAAGCGTGACATCTTGCCCTCTGCCCATGTAAGTGCGCACTATAGTGCACACCCTACCCGCCCAAGGATCGCCGCGCAGAGATGAACACCCAACCCCGCAGCCTGGCCGCTACTCTCTTCCCTATCGGCCTGCTGCTGATCGCCATGGCATCCATACAGTCCGGTGCCTCACTGGCCAAAAGCATGTTCCCCATCATCGGCGCCCAAGGCACCACAGCCCTGCGCCTGATCTTCGCCAGCATCATCATGCTGCTCATATTACGCCCATGGCGCGTCCGCATGACCGCCAACACCCTGCGCAATGTCATCATCTATGGCATGGCACTTGGGGGCATGAACTTCCTCTTCTATATGGCGCTACAAACAGTACCTATCGGTATCGCCGTGGCACTGGAGTTCACGGGGCCACTGGCGGTGGCGATCTTCTCCTCGCGCCGTCCTATCGACTTTCTCTGGATCGCGATGGCGATCGCCGGGCTTCTACTGTTGCTGCCAGCAGGCGATGGCGGCCAGGCTTTGGACCCGGTAGGCGCTGCGTATGCCTTGGGTGCAGGGGTGTGCTGGGCGCTTTATATTCTGTTCGGGCAACGCGCCGGTGCCGAGCACGGCATCCAGAGCGCCGCCCTCGGCGTCGTGGTCGCCGCCCTGTTCGTTGCCCCCATCGGGGTAATTCATGCCGGCAGCGCACTGCTCACCCCAGCGGTCATCCCGATGGCACTGGGTGTCGCGATACTGTCCACCGCCCTGCCCTATAGCCTGGAAATGGTTGCCCTGACCCGCATGCCTGCGCGCACGTTCGGCACCTTGATGAGTATCGAGCCGGCGTTTGGCGCACTTTCAGGCCTTCTGTTCCTCGGGGAGGTGCTGAGCACCACCCAATGGCTCGCGATTCTCGCCATCATCGTCGCGTCGGTAGGCACCACGTTGTCAATGCGCCAGACGCCAACCCCACCCGTCGCCGCCGACTGATATGAGAACTATTTTCATTTAAGACGGGATTAGTGATTGTAGCGGCCCGTCTCGCTGATTAAGCTGTCACACAGAATCAATCACTTTACGCGATCTGGTGGACCGAAGACGGACGCTGGGGATTTTTCAGGAAGACAGCAGTGACAACGACAGGGCCCGACAAATGATCCGCCCTGCATTTAAGGAAGGGAATGAAACGTATTTTGCTCATTCTGGCCATTTTGGCTATTGCTGGATGTGCCGCCACGGCCAAGACTGAGGTCAAAAAGGGGAAGAAAGGCCTGCATATCAATTGCTCCGGCCTCTCCTCATCGTGGGATAACTGCTACAGCAAGGCCGCCACCTCCTGCAGCACCCGCGGTTACAAAGTCATTGCTCGCTCCGGCGATACCGACGAAGAGCAAGGCGATTACTTGTTCGGTATCAATCCAGCTGGCTATACCAGCCGCAGCATGATCGTCATCTGCAAGTGATGACCACCAGGCATTGAGCTCAAAGGGCAGCGCGAGCGCTGCCCCTTGTTTATTTGCCATCACAGCGGCGCGGTACGCGCCTGCAGCCATGCCAGGGCCTCGCCCTTCAACAGCGGCGCAAGACGCTCATGCACCGTCGCGTGGTAACGGTTCAGCCACGCCAACTCTTCCTTGGCAAGCAGCTCGGGCAACAGGCAGCGCGTGTCGATCGGGCAAAGCGTCAAGGTCTCGAAGTTCAGGAAATCGCCGAACACACTCTTGCCCGCTTCCCGGCTAACCACCAGGTTCTCAATGCGTACGCCCCACTCACGCGGCCGGTAAGTACCCGGCTCGATCGAACTGATCATGCCCGCCTGCATGGCCGTCTGTGGCGTAGGCGCCGCCTGATAGGCAATCACCTGCGGCCCTTCGTGGACGTTCATGAAGTAACCCACGCCATGGCCGGTACCGTGGCCATAGTCCACCTGATCGGCCCAGATCGGTGCCCGGGCAATGGCATCGAGCAGCGGCGAGAGGATCCCGCGGGGGAAGGTGGCGCGCGATAGCGCAATCATGCCCTTGAGCACACGCGTGCAATCCTGCTTCTGCTCAAGCGTAGGGTTACCCACCGGCACCATCCGGGTAATGTCGGTAGTCCCCCCCAGGTACTGCCCCCCGGAATCGATCAGCAGCAAACCGTCACCTTCGATGATGGCATGCGATTGCTCGGTGGCGCGGTAATGAGGCATCGCACCATTGCCATTAAAGGCGGCAATGGTCGAGAAACTCAACGACACGAAGTCTGGACGGCGAGCACGGGCGGCGCTCAATCGCTCATCGACCGTCAGCTCGGTAATGACCTCATGGCCCAGAGACGCCTCGAACCAGGCGAAAAACTCGCACAAGGCGGCGCCGTCCTGCTCCATGGCCCGGCGAATATGCACAAGATCATCCTCACCCTTGCACGACTTGCTCAGCGTGGTGGGGTTGACCCCCTCGACCAGCTCAACGCCTGAGGCCAGGTTTTCCAGCAAACCGCAGGTGACCCGCGCCGGGTCGAGCAACAGGCGACTGCCTGAAGGCACGGCGCCCAGGGCCTGACCGATTTCGGCATAGTCACGCACCTCAATGCCATCAACCGCCAACACTTGGCGCAGATGCTCATCGACCTTGTCCTGGCCAACGAACACCGTCGCCTGCTGCTGACTGATCAGGGCAAAGGAAACAAAGACTGGGTTGTAGGACACATCGCTGCCACGCAGATTGAAGAGCCAGGCGATATCATCCAGGGTGGCGATGAAATGCCAGTCAGCGCCCTTGGCCTTCAAGGTCTCACGCAACTGAGCGAGTTTGTCTGCCCGGTTCTGCGAGGCATGCGGCGGCAAGTGTTGGTAGACCGGGTTGCTCGGCAGCGACGGGCGCCCCTCCCAAACCTTGCCAAGCACGTCCTTGTCCGTGACCAGCCGCACATCCCGGGCCTTCAGACGCTCGCTCAGCAAACGCGCCGACGCCAAGGCCATGACAGCACCGTCCACTGCCACGACACCCTGTGGCTCGACATGCTCACCCAGCCATTCCAGCGCGCCCGGCTTGCCTGGCAGCAGCTTCATCAACTCGATGCCGCTGCCTGCCAGCTCGTGCTCGGCCTGCTCCCAATAGCGGCTGTCAACCCAGAGCCCGGCAAACCCCGCCGTGACCACCAGCGTGCCGACCGACCCTTGGAAACCGGACAGCCATTGACGCCCCTGCCAGAAACCAGGCAGGTACTCGGAAAGATGAGGGTCGGCCGAGGGCACCAGCAGCGCATCGACCCCCTCTGCGGCCATGGCCTGACGCACCCGCGCCAGGCGCTCCGGCACAGCTTGCTCTATCGTGGTCTGAACGTTCATGCGCACTCCTGCGAAAACATCTCTACTGATTTCAGACCATCGATAATGGTACAGCCACCCCTACCCTGCAATCACTGCGACCGGCCTGCGGCATGCATTGCCCATCACGCCCTCAGCAATCAGGACATTTCCTACAGCAGAACCAGGACCACCGATCACATCCTGCTGAACTTCCCAAAAACCACGGCTTCACACCAAGTACATTCATTGCAGACAGGCCACCCCCTATGCCCGCTGCCGGTGACGCGAAAACCGCCGTTGTGCTGCTCGACACCCGCCAGCACACGCCTGACCATGAACATGCTGTACACCTCAAGCTTGCCGATGGCCTGGCGCAACTGTTGGGTTGCGCACACGTGTATCTCGACCCGCCCTCCACGCCCAGCGACCGCTACTACTACCTGCCGACCGAAACGCTGATCGACCCGCAGCGCCATGCAGCCTTGGGTATCCGCACCGAACAGGACCTGTTCGGCGGGCTGGTCGCTTTTCCTTATATGGCGACCAAGGCGATTTCCCACCCGCTGCCGGCCGCCGCCAGCTTCCCCCCAGGCTGGACCGACGCCTTCGCCCTTCAGGCCAGTGATGCGCTGTTGCGTGGCTATACCGTATTCAGCAAGGCCGACGCTCGCAATGCCGCACGCTTGCTCCTGCTCGATGGCCCGCTACGGATCAAGCCAGTACTGGCCTGTGCCGGGCGGGGGCAGCAGGTCATCGACACACTGGATGCGCTGGAGCCGTTACTGGCCGACATGGACGACCAAGACCTGGCCGTCTGGGGGTTAGTGCTCGAAGAAGACCTGAGCGAGGTGCAGACCTTCAGTGTTGGCCAAGTGCGTGTCGCGGGCCTGACCTGTAGCTACCACGGCACTCAGCAACTGACGCACGACCACCAAGGCACAGAGGTCTATGGCGGCTCTGATCTACTCGTGGTGCGCGGTGACTACCAGGCGTTGCTACAGCTGCCGTTGGAAGACCACCTGCGCCTGGCGATCAACCAGGCCATGGTCTACGAACGTGCCGCGGAGCAGCACTTCCCAGGCTTCGTGGCGTCAAGGCGTAACTACGACATTGCCCGCGGCACCAACGCCCAAGGCCATGTACGCAGCGGCGTGCTTGAACAATCCTGGCGTCTGGGCGGTGCCAGCAGTGCAGAACTGCTGGCCCTGCAGGCCTTCGCTGCTGAGCCGACACTGCAGCGGGTGCGTGCTTCGACCCATGAAGTGTTCGGCACGCCCGACCTGCCCACTGACGCCACTCTCTTCTACCAAGGAATCGACAGTGAACTCGGACAACTCAGCAAATTTGCGCGGATCCGCGAACATGAGCATTCAGAGTGAGACCATTGAGCTGCACGTCGAGAATGACAGCATCGTCGGCACCCTGGTCAGCCCTGGCAGCAAGATGCCCGGCATACTCTTCGTCCACGGCTGGGGCGGTAGCCAGCAACGCGACCTGGCCCGCGCCCGACACATTACCGGGCTGGGGTGCGTGTGCATGACCTTCGACTTGCGCGGGCACGAAAAGACCGAAAGCCAACGCCTGACCGTCAGCCGCGAACAGAACCTCAACGACCTGCTGGCAGCCTACGACCGCCTGGTCAGTCACCCCAGCGTGGACAGCAATTCCATCGCCATCATTGGCAGCAGCTATGGCGGTTACCTGGCCACCTTGTTGACGCGGTTGCGGCCAGTACGGTGGCTGGCAATGCGGGTGCCTGCCCTGTACTGGGACGATGAGTGGGACACCCCCAAGCAAACCCTTGATCGGCAGCGGCTGAACGCCTACCGCCAGCGCCAGCTTGGCCCGGCGGACAATCGCGCACTGGCCGCGTGCGCCGAATTCGGCGGCGATGTGTTACTGGTGGAGTCCGAGCATGATGACTATGTCCCCCACAGCACACTGATGAGCTACCGCTCGGCATTCATCAGCGCCCATTCGCTGACCCACCGCATCGTCGACGGTGCCGACCACGCCTTGTCCAGCGAAGAAAGCCAGAAAGCCTACAGCTCGATCCTCACGTCGTGGGTCAGCGAGATGGTCATTGGCGCACGCCTGGACCGCTACCCACACTACGCGCCCTGGTATGCCTAAGGCTCACCGACCTGGCAGTGCAAGCCACCGTCGGCATTGCGGACCAGGCTGCGCAATGTCTGGTAAGCCGCGAAGTTGACGCCCCGCGCCTGATGCTGGCACAGCAGGTCGAGAAAGGGTTCTTCAACGAAATGGTCGGCGGCCGCCGCCCATGCCTGGCGCGATTGCCACTGCAGGTACTGGAGAACCCGGCTGCCATCGTCACTGGCCTGGATGCTCACGCCCTGCAAGCCCTCACAACCTGCGGCCAACGCTTCGCTGCGCACCACCAGGGCCTGGGCCAACGCCACTTGCTGCAGCGCAGGCACCTCGTATTCGATCATCTGGGTAAACCACAGAGAATGAGGCGTTGCCGTCATGAAAAGTCTCCTTGCTCCGGACGCCAATGGCGTGATGGTGAGCAGGGTAAAACCTCAAGTTAAGTCAAGGTCAAGTGTTTTTTGCTGCCGTACGAGCGGTCGCTGGTTCAACCTGAAACCGCAAAGCGTCGTCGATATTCACTGGGCGTCAAACCGGTGATGCGCTGAAACACTTTGCGAAAAGCGCCGGGGTCCTGATAACCCACACCCCAGGCGATTTGTTCGACATTGCGCCGGGTAAATTCCAGCAACCGACAGGCGCGCCCAACCCGTACTTGCTGGCAATACTCGGTCGGGCGTAAACCGGTGGCAGCCCGAAAGCGCCGCAGAAAGGTCCGCTCCTCAAGGCCTGCACAAGCGGCCATGGCGGCCAGGTCGGCATCCTGTCCACCATTGCCCTGTAACCAGTGCTGCACTTTGAGCACTGCCTCATCGCCATGGTCCAGGCGGGGGTTGAACAATGCCCCCGGCAACGGCGCCGCCACGGGCTCGACAGCCAGGTAGCGAGCCGTCTCGCGCGCCACCGTCGCCCCCATGAACCGCTCCAGCAGGCGCAAGCCCAGCTCGGTCCAGGCCATCAGCCCGGCCGACGTCATGATGTCACCGTCGTCCAGCAGCGGCTGGTTCGCCTCCACCCGCACCAGGGGAAAACGCTGTGCAAGCGCTTGCACATAGTTCCAATGGGTACAGGCCGGGCGCCCGTCGAGCAGCCCACTGGCCGCGATGAAAAACACGCCGATGCACACCGACGCCAGCACCGTGCCGCGCCCATGGAGCTGATTCAAGGGCAGGCGATGGCGCGCAAGCAGCTCAGCGTGTGGCGCCGAGTCCAGGCTTGGCGGAATGATCATCACCCTCAGCGCCGTGGCCGCCTCAGAGCCACTATCCTCAACCCACTGCAACAACCCCGCTTCATCGACCTGCCAGTGGCTGACGCGGATCTGCGGCAGCTCGACAGCGCCCAACTCGGCGGCAACTCGGTTGGCCACCGTGAACAGGTCGGTCAGGCCATGCACGGCCGCACGCTGCGCCCCTGGGTAAAGCAGCAGGCCGATGTCCAGGCGCGCAGGGTTGTCAGTTTTTGCCCTCATTGTGTCGGTCGTGCCAATCCTCAGGTCGAAGCGCACAGCCTATAACTATCGTCATCCAACGACCACTGCCGCAGGAGGCAACATGAGCAAGCAAGCACTGATCATCATCGACATCCAGAACGACTATTTCCCCGGTGGCAAATGGGCCCTCGACGGCGCAGACCAGGCAGCCGACAACGCCGCCCGGCTGTTGGCAGCCGCGCGTGAGCGGGGCGACCTGGTGGTGCATGTGCGGCATGAGTTCGAAAGTGCCGATGCGCCGTTCTTCGCACCGGGCTCCCCCGGCGCGGCCATCCACGCCAAGGTGCAACCCAAGGCGGGCGAGCCGGTGGTGCTCAAGCACAAGGTCAATGCGTTTCTCGGTACCGACCTCAAGCACACGCTGGACCAGCAAGGGATCGAGGCACTGACCATCGTCGGCAGCATGAGCCACATGTGCATCGATGCAGCGACCCGCGCCGCCGCCGATTATGGCTACGACGTGACTGTGGCTCACGACGCCTGCGCGACCTTGCCGCTGGAGTTCGATGGCAAACAGGTGCCGGCGGCCCATGTACACGACTCGGCAATGGCGGCCCTGGCGTTTGCCTACGCCAAGGTGGTGAAGACCGATGAGCTGCTCGGCAAATGATCGCGCCTTGCCTTTAAAGCGAGTGTCAGATCACCACATTTCGCACAAAGCGCACCGCCACGGCGCCATCGTTGCGGTAGGCGTAGCGGCAGTTGCTAGGGAAGACATGAAACTGGCCAACCTGCAGGCAATACTCGGCCTGCTCGATGACTAATGTGAGCTGCCCTTCGGCCACGTAGATCTGCTCGCTCCAGCCATCGGCATCGGCCTCGCTGACATAGCACTCGCCCGGTGCCAGGGTCCACTCCCAGAGTTCGACCTCACGCCGGGCGGTGCTGCTACCCAGCAGCACTGCCTTGCTTTGCGGATGCTCACCGGCCCAGGCCAGTTCGTCGATGCGGCTGGGGTCGCGCCGCTCGGGCGCCTGGATCAACGTACTGAACGCCACCCCCAAGGCCTCGGCGATCAAATCGAGCGTAGTAAGGCTGACATTCTTCTCACCCGCCTCGATCGCCACCAGCATTCGTCGGCTGACGCCAGAACGCTCGGCCAAGGCAGACTGGCTCATACCCGCTGCGTGACGCAGGCTGCGTACGTTGAGGCTAACATGCTGTAACACCGATGCCCGGTGCGTGGAATTTTTGTGCACTGTATTGCTCGCTGATCGTGACTGCGCAGTATACTGCCCACTTGGCGCAGATTGTGCGCCGCCCCCTCCGAGTGCGCAAGACCATGAACCAACCCACCTGCAAGCCCTATACACGCGTTTCTTTGCGCCTGAGCAAAGCCGAACTGATGCTGGTATTCATCACCATGCTGTGGGGTGGCACCTTCTTGCTGGTGCATAACGTGATGACGGTCAGCGGCCCGATGTTCTTCGTCGGCCTGCGCTTTGCTGCGGCGGCGTTGTTCGTTGGCGCGATCTCGGCGCGCGCGCTGTCGGGGCTGACCTTTACCGAACTCAAGGCGGGCGTACTGATCGGCGTCTCGATCATGCTCGGCTACGGCTTGCAGACCATGGGCCTGCAAACCATCAGCAGCAGCCAGTCCGCATTCATCACCGCGCTGTATGTGCCCTTCGTGCCGTTGTTGCAATGGCTGGTGCTTGGCCGTCGCCCCGGCCTGATGCCAAGCCTCGGCATCTGCCTGGCATTCCTTGGCCTGATGCTGCTGGCAGGGCCGGAAGGCGGCAGCTTGCACTTCAGCGAAGGCGAGATGGTGACCCTGGTCAGCGCCATCGCCATCGCCGGCGAGATCATCCTGATCAGCCGCTATGCCGGCCAGGTCGATGTGCGCCGCGTGACCGTGGTGCAGCTGGCTACCGCGTCGTTGCTGTCATTTCTGATGATCGTGCCGACCCAGGAGCGCCTACCGGACTTTTCCTGGCTGCTGGTGATGAGTGCGGTGGGGCTCGGCGCCATGAGCGCAGTGATCCAGCTGGCCATGAACTGGGCACAAAAGTCGGTTTCACCCACCCGCGCCACGCTGATCTATGCGGGCGAGCCTGTGTGGGCCGGGATCGTTGGGCGCATCGCCGGCGAGCGTCTGCCCGGTGTGGCGTTGATTGGCGGGCTGCTGATCGTGATCGCCGTGGTGGTCAGTGAACTGAAGGTGCGCCGCCCCCGCGAAAGCGCCACAACGCGCGAAGCGCAGGATGAAGCCGAGCACCAAACAGGCCTGTAAACCGGCCAACTCCAGCTATGCTTTGTAAAAAACTGTTATAAAAAAATACCTTGTAACACCGTATTTGTACGATTCTGCGACAGCTTGCGTGTTGGTGATCAACTGCTCGGCACGTATGATCCTTGGCAAACCTCTCCAGAATAGAACGCTATGTCCTTGATAGTGCTATTGCTTCTGCCGTTCGTGGGCAGTTGCCTGGCAGCCGTGCTGCCGCACAACGCACGAAACGCCGAGTCCATACTCGCCGGGCTTGTCGCCTTGGTCGGTACGGTCCAGGTAGCACTGCTGTACCCCCAAGTTGCCCACGGTGGCGTGATTCGCGAGGAATTCCTCTGGCTGCCCAGCCTGGGGTTGAACCTTGTATTGCGCATGGACGGCTTCGCCTGGCTGTTCTCGCTGCTGGTACTGGGCATCGGCACACTGGTGTCGCTGTACGCCCGCTACTACATGTCGCCGCAGGATCCGGTACCGCGCTTCTTCGCCTTCTTCCTCGCGTTCATGGGCGCCATGCTGGGCCTGGTGATCTCCGGCAACCTGATCCAGCTGGTGTTCTTCTGGGAGCTGACCAGCCTGTTCTCGTTCCTGCTGATCGGCTATTGGCACCACCGCGCCGACGCCCGCCGCGGCGCCTACATGGCGCTGATGGTCACCGGTGCCGGCGGCCTGTGCTTGCTGGTCGGGGCGCTACTACTGGGCCATGTGGTCGGCAGCTACGACCTGGACAAGGTCCTGGCTGCCGGCGACCTCATCCGCCAGCACGCGCTGTACCCGGTGCTGCTGCCTTTGATCCTGATTGGCGCCTTGAGCAAGAGTGCGCAGTTCCCCTTCCAGTTCTGGCTGCCCCACGCGATGGCAGCACCCACGCCGGTCTCGGCCTATCTGCATTCGGCAACCATGGTCAAGGCCGGGGTGTTCCTGCTGGCGCGGCTTTGGCCTGTGCTGTCAGGCAGCGAGGAGTGGTTCTGGATCGTCGGCGGCGCCGGCGCCATCACGTTGCTGCTCGGCGCCTTCGCCGCGATGTTCCAGAACGACCTCAAGGGCCTGCTGGCCTACTCCACCATCAGCCACCTGGGCCTGATCACCCTGTTGCTGGGCCTCAACAGCCCGCTGGCAGCGGTCGCCGCGGTGTTCCATATTCTCAACCATGCCACCTTCAAGGCCTCGTTGTTCATGGCCGCCGGCATCATCGACCACGAGAGCGGCACACGCGATATCCGACGGCTTAGCGGCCTGATCCGCCTGGTGCCCTACACTGCGACCCTGGCCATGGTAGCCAGCGCTTCGATGGCCGGCGTGCCGCTGATGAACGGTTTCCTGTCCAAAGAGATGTTCTTCGCCGAAACGGTATTCATCAGCTCCACCGCCTGGGTCGAAACCGCCCTGCCGGTAATCGCCACCCTGGCCGGTACATTCAGCGTGGCCTACGCCCTGCGCTTCACGGTCGATGTGTTCTTCGGGCCACCCGCCCAAGACCTGCCCCATACCCCCCACGAACCGCCGCGCTGGATGCGTGCGCCGGTCGAGTTGCTGGTGCTCACCTGCCTGGTGGTCGGTATTTTCCCCGCGCAGTCAGTAGGCCCGCTGCTGGCGGCGGCAGCCCTGCCGGTGGTGGGCGGTACGTTACCGGAATACAGCCTGGCCATCTGGCACGGCTGGAATGCACCCTTGATCATGAGCCTGATCGCCATGAGCGGCGGGATCGTGCTGTACCTGCTGCTGCGCAAGCAGTTGCGCCTGGGGCGCTTCCCTTACCCGCCGCTGATCGAGCGCTTCAATGGCAAGCGCCTGTTCGAGCATGGCCAGGTCCACCTGATGCTGCTGGCCCGGCGAATCGAAAACCTGCTGACCACGCGCCGCCTGCAATCGCAGTTGTTCATGCTGGTGCTGGCGGCGTTTCTGGCCGGCCTCACGCCCATGCTCTACAGCGGCCTGACCTGGGGCGAGCGCCCGAAAATCCCGGGCTCCGGTGTATTCGTCGCACTCTGGCTGATCGCCATCGCCTGCGCCATCGGCGCCGCCTACCAAGCCAAGTATCACCGCCTGGCCGCCTTGATCATGGTCAGTGTCTGCGGCCTGATGACCTGCATCACCTTCGTCTGGTTCTCGGCGCCCGACCTGGCCCTGACTCAACTGGTTGTGGAAGTGGTCACCACCGTGCTGATCCTGCTCGGCTTGCGCTGGCTGCCGCGCCGTATCGAGGGCGTTTCGCCGCTGCCCGGCAGCCTGGAGCGCGCCCGCATGCGTCGCCTGCGCGACCTGTTGCTGGCAGTGCTGGTGGGCGGCGGCATGGCGGTTCTGTCCTATGCCATGCTGACCCGGCCGACCCCCAACGACATTTCTTCGTTCTACCTGAGCCGCGCCCTGCCCCAGGGCGGCGGCACCAATGTGGTCAATGTGATGCTGGTCGACTTCCGTGGCTTCGACACCCTCGGTGAAATCACCGTGCTGGTCGCCGTGGCCCTGACCGTATTCGCCCTGCTGCGACGCTTCCGCCCACCCAAAGAGAGCATGCAGCTGCCCGCCCAGCAACGCCAGCTGGCGCCCGACGTGGTCACTGACCTGATCAACCCGCGCCACGCTACGGACACCGCGCTGGGCTTCATGATGGTGCCCGCGGTGCTGGTGCGGCTGTTGCTGCCGATCGCCCTGCTGGTATCGATGTACCTGTTCATGCGCGGCCACAACCAGCCGGGCGGCGGCTTTGTCGCAGGCCTGGTGATGTCGGTGGCGTTCATCCTGCAGTACATGGTCGCCGGTACCCAGTGGGTCGAAGCGCAGATGAGCCTACGCCCACTGCGCTGGATGGGCACTGGCCTGCTCTGCGCGACCCTGACCGGGGTAGGCGCCATGCTGCTCGGCTACCCCTTCCTGACCACGCACACCGCCCACTTGCACCTGCCTGTGCTGGGTGATGTGCATGTGGCCAGCGCGCTGTTCTTCGACGTCGGCGTGTACACCGTGGTGGTCGGCTCGACCCTGCTGATCCTCACTGCCCTGGCGCACCAATCGGTGCGCGCCTACCGCCCGGGCAACCCGTCGAAATCCAGCCAAGCAGGAGCCGCCTGATGGAAGAAGTCATTGCAGTCGCCATCGGTGTACTGGCCGCCTCCGGGGTGTGGTTGATCCTGCGCCCACGAACCTACCAAGTGATCATGGGCCTGTGCCTGTTGTCGTACGGGGTCAACCTGTTCATCTTCAGCATGGGCAGCCTGTTCATCGGCAAGGAACCGATCATCAAGGACGGCGTCACTCAAGACTTGCTGCACTACACCGACCCGCTCCCGCAGGCGTTGGTGCTGACTGCCATCGTCATCAGCTTCGCCATGACCGCGCTGTTTCTGGTCGTGCTGCTGGCCTCGCGCGGCTTGACCGGTACCGACCACGTCGATGGCCGGGAGCGTGACGAATGAGTGGTATGAGTCAACTGATCGTCGCGCCCATCCTGCTGCCCCTCATCACGGCGGCGATCATGCTGTTGTTGGGCGAGAAACACCGGCGCATCAAGGCGCGGCTTAACCTGCTGTCCACCTTCGCGGGCCTGGCCATCGCGGTCAGCCTGCTGCTGTGGGTCCGTACCCAGGGTCAAGCCGAATCGATCGGTGTCTACCTGCCGGGCAACTGGCCTGCACCGTTTGGCATCGTGCTGGTGGTGGACCACCTGTCTGCCTTGCTGCTGACCCTGACCGGCATCATCGGCTTCAGCGCCCTGCTGTTTGCCCGGGCCCGCTGGGACAGTGCCGGCGCCAGCTTCCACGCGCTGTTCCAAATCCAGCTGATGGGGCTGTACGGTGCCTTCCTGACCGCCGACCTGTTCAACCTGTTCGTGTTCTTCGAGGTGCTGCTGGCCGCATCCTACGGTTTGCTGCTGCATGGCTCGGGGCGTGCCAGGGTCAAGGCGGGCCTGCACTATATCGCCATCAACCTGTTCGCTTCGTCGTTGTTCCTGGTGGGCGCGGCGATGCTCTATGGCGTGACAGGCACCCTGAACATGGCCGACCTTGCGCTGAAGATCCCGCTGGTGCCAGAGGCCGACCGAGGCCTGCTGCATGCGGGCGCCGCAATCCTCGCCATGGCGTTTCTGGCCAAGGCCGGTATCTGGCCGCTGAATTTCTGGCTGGTGCCGGCCTACGCTTCGGCCAGCGCACCGGTTGCCGCGCTGTTCGCGATCATGACCAAGGTCGGCCTGTATGCCGTGCTGCGCCTGTGGACGCTGCTCTTCTCCGGGCAGGCCGGCGCCTCCGCGCAGTTTGGCGGCCAGTGGCTGGTGTACGGGGGGCTGGTCACACTGGCTGTGGCCGCGGTCTCGATACTGGCCGCACAGCGCCTGGAACGCATGGCTGCCCTGAGCATCCTGGTGTCCGCCGGCACCCTGCTCGCGGCCGTTGGCTTTGCTCAGCCGGCGTTAACGGGTGCGGCCTTGTTCTACCTGGTCAACTCGACCCTGGCGTTGTGCGCGTTGTTCCTGCTCGCCGAACTGGTCGAGCGCTCGCGTTCAGCCAATGAAGCGCCGCTGGATGACGAAGAAGATGCCATGCCTTCGCCCCTGGAGTCGCTGCACCCACCCAAGGGCATCAACCTCGATGACGAACAAAAGGTGGTGATCGGCCAGATCATCCCCTGGACCATGGCCTTCCTCGGCCTAAGCTTCATCGCCTGCGCGCTGCTGATCATCGGCATGCCACCACTGTCGGGCTTCGTCGGCAAACTCAACCTGATCAACGCGCTGTTCAACCCGTTGGGGCTGGGTATAGCGCCGGAGCAACCGCTGACAGCGGCAGGTTGGGGCCTGGTGGCACTGCTGGTGCTGTCCGGCATGGCGTCGTTGATCGCCTTCGGCCGCGTGGGCATCCAACGTTTCTGGAAGCCCGAAGAGCGCCCCTCGCCGCTGCTGCGTCGTTATGAATGCCTGCCAATCGTCATCCTGCTGGGCCTGTGCATCATCCTCAGCCTCAAGGCCGAGCCGCTGCTGCGCTACACCCAGGACACAGCGGCCAGCCTGCAGGCACCCGATACCTACATCAAAGCGGTGATGGCCGCTCGGCCAATCCCCGGCCCGACCTCCCTCGACGTGGAGGTACTGCCATGAAGCGCCTGTTTCCCGCCCCACTGCTGTCGGTCTCGCTATTCGGCCTGTGGTTGCTGCTGAACCTGTCCGTCAGCGCCGGCAACCTGCTGCTGGGTGCCATCCTCGGCATTTTTGCGCCACTGTTGATGGCCCCCCTACGCCCTCAGCACGCCCATGTGCAGCGGCCTTGGGTGATTGCCAAGTTGATTGGCCGGGTCGGCCTGGATGTGATCGTGTCCAACCTGCTGGTGGCCCGTGGCGTTCTGCGTGCGGGCAAGCAGCCGCCGCGCTCGGCATTCGTGCACATTCCGCTGGCCTTGCGCGATGCCCATGGCTTGGCTGCCCTGTCAATGATCACCACGGTGGTACCTGGCACGGTCTGGTCCGAACTGGCGCTGGACCGCAGCGTGCTGTTGCTGCATGTGTTCGACCTTGAGGATGAAGCCGCCTTCATCGAGCATTTCAAGCACACCTACGAACGCCCGCTGATGGAGATTTTCCAATGACAGGCCTGCTCGCCAACGCTGTACTCGCCAGCCTGTTCATCTTTGCCCTGGCCATGGCCCTGGCACTGATCCGGTTGTTCCGCGGCCCGTCCGCCCAGGACCGGGTGCTGGCACTGGACTACCTGTACATCCTGGCCATGCTGACGATGCTGGTGCTAGGGATCCGTTATGCCAGCGACACCTACTTCGAAGGTGCCCTGCTGATTGCACTGTTCGGCTTTGTCGGCTCGTTCGCCCTGGCCAAGTTCCTGCTACGTGGTGAGGTGATCGAATGACCGAAGCGCTACAACTGCCCTTCTGGCTTGAACTGGTCACCGCTGCGCTGCTGCTGATCGGCAGCCTGTTCGCCCTGATCGGTGCCGTGGGCCTGGTGCGCATGAAGGATTACTTTCAGCGCATGCACCCACCCGCTCTAGCCTCCACCATTGGTGCATGGTGTGTTGCCCTGGCCTCGATCATCTACTTTTCGTGGCTTAAAGAAGGGCCCGTTCTGCACGCCTGGCTGATCCCGATCCTGTTGTCGATCACGGTGCCGGTCACCACGCTCTTGCTGGCCAGGGCTGCGCTGTTTCGCAAGCGGATGTCCAAAGAGGCGGTACCTGAAGAAGTCAGTAGCGGCAGCGACCGTGGCCATTGACCGGTTGCAGCCTCACCCCTGGCTGAGGCGCTGCAACTCACGCCGCACCATGGCGGCATACGGTGGCGGGCTGAGTCGATAGAGCTCGCCTGCCACCCAGTTCAGCCAAGCGCCTTGCAGCGCTTCACGCTGGGCCAACAGCCGTTCGGCTTGCGCCAGCGCATCCGCCTGGTGCTGGTGATGAAACTCTGCACGCGACACAGGCGCGTTGTCGCGCTCGGTCATTCACTGGCCTTGAATGTGGTCAGCTCACCCTTGCGCCACTTCGCGACTTTGCCAGTCACTGCCTTGAGCAGCTTACCCAGCCCTTCCTGCACTTGCTGTTGCGCAGCAAAGACCAGCATCACGCCATTGCCTTCGCGCAACACGACGCCCTCGCCTTCAGGCACGGAAACAAAGGCGTAGTCGCCAACACCGTAGACATTGAACTTGATGTCTCGAAAGCGCATTTCCAGCTTGCCACCCTCGCGGCTGGGCAATACCGCAGCGCGGAAGTGATCGCCAACCTTCAGCTCCAGACGCTGTTTGTCATCGACCACCAATGCGCTTTCGGTGTCGATTTCGGCCATGTACAGGCCTTCAGGACTTTGTTCGGTGACATAAACAAAGCGGCCCTGGAACAGCTGGGCCAATTTACCGCGCAAATCGCCCAAGGCGAACAAGGCGTGAGTATCAAGTGTGCTGACTGCCAATGAAGTGATCCTCAATCGGTTACATCCCGCCCCCACACACGCTCAGTGAGGCACGGCCATTACATATCGATAGGCGAAAAGAGTAATAAAGCGATGCGCTGATGTCTGTATCCGCTGGCACTGTAGCCTGCAGGAATCTTTACTCTGGCTTGCCAGATATGGCCTAAGTGCAGGTTTTCGGCAAATTCCCCACGTGGGAAGCGTAATGCCTGACAACAAACCCGCCAGAAAAGATGCGATAGGTAGTTGCAGAGCGCTCGACAGAACGGGCTCTGAAATCCATCAGCGCATTACTGGGGAAGGAATATGCACGAAAACACCGAAATCCGTCGAGAGGCAAAGAACATTTCTTACATCGCCAGCACTCATGCAGCGCCACGCTACGTTGTCATACCCGCAGGTGTCCGCTTCTTTCATGTCACCGAAAGCGCCACGGGCAGGGTCAAGGGGTTTCGCTGCCGGCATCAGGACGCGTGTGAGCTGGCCCGCCATCTGGAGCAATGACGGCCGTCAGGCGGCCAGGCCTTTTTTGAGTTGCTGCATCCAGGCCGACTGGCATTCCAGCGCCTCGTCACGGGTGGCGAACGCCGTACCACGGCGCTCGCCATTGACCAGCACCACCCAACAAATACGCTTGCCCAGCGCCTGCAGGGTGGCAGGTACCCCCGAGCCAATCATCACGGCTACATCGACACGGCTATTCATCATCCCCTCCGGAATTTAATTAGCACCCTAACGATAAAGCCATGATACGCCTGCCTGCACGGAGGAAACAGCGCATCTCGGTACAGCAGTGTTACGCCACAGGCAACAAATCCGGGCATATCACGCACAAACGCAAAAAGCCCCAGGGATTGCTCCGTGGGGCTTCACGCACTGCGCGCGATCAGACCTGGCGCTGGTGGCGGTCGAGCTGCTCGTGGCGTTCCTGGGCTTCGATGCAGTACTTGGTGGTCGGGCTGATCAGCAAACGCTTCAGGCCAATCGGCTCACCACTGTCATCGCACCAGCCGAAGCTCTCGTCAGCGATACGGTCCAGCGCCATTTCAAGCTGTGGCAGCAAACGCTGGTCGCGGTCGATGGCATTGACCAACCAGCTACGCTCTTCTTCTACCGAAGCCACGTCAGCAGGGTCCGACGGAGTGTCCAGGCCCTCGATGGTGGCACGGCTCAACTCGATGCGCTCATGGGTTTCGACTTTCATCGACTGCAGCAGGCCAGTGAAGAAGGCGAGCTGATCAGCGTTCATGTAGTCATCGGCCGACATGGCCAGCAACTGTTCCTTGGTCATCGATTTCTCTATGAAAAATGTGCATTTGGGCGATTCGGGTGCCGCCGACGCCAGTGCATCAGCAGCGGAATTCTTCAAGCGCCAACCGGCACTCTTTTACAGGGGGCGGCAGTCTAAGGCGCCACGTCGCGTGGAGCAACTGCAATCGGAGGCGAATTTGATTCGATTGACCAGAATCCGCTGGTCGGTGCTCGGGTGGCAGGCGGTACAGGCGCGTCTGGGCTGATGGGCGCCTGCCTTGGGTTATGCATAGCCCATGAGATCGAGCGCCGCCCGCGCGGCGCTCGATCTCCCAGACGCCACCCACCTCACGCCATACCCTACAGCCAGGTTCAACGATCCTTGAACTGTGCCTCGCGCTTGGCGATAAAAGCGCTCATGCCTTCCTTCTGGTCTTCAGTGGCAAAGGCCGCATGGAACACCCGACGCTCGAAACGCACCCCCTCACTCAGGGTCACCTCAAAGGCCCGGTTGACACTTTCCTTGACCATCATGCTCACCGGGATCGACTTGCTGGCGATGGTCGCCGCCACCTTCAAGGCTTCTTCGACCAGCTCAGCCTGCGGCACCACGCGCGCCACCAGCCCCGCACGTTCGGCCTCCTCGGCGCCCATCAATCGCCCTGTCAGGCACAGTTCCATGGCCTTGGCCTTG
Source organism: Pseudomonas sp. SWRI50 (assembly GCF_014269095.1). NCBI lineage: Bacteria > Pseudomonadati > Pseudomonadota > Gammaproteobacteria > Pseudomonadales > Pseudomonadaceae > Pseudomonas > Pseudomonas sp. SWRI50. The sequence continues at coordinate 18,068 of NZ_JABWRW010000023.1, forward strand.
CCCACCGCGCGGGTCAGCCGCTGGGTGCCGCCCATGCCCGGCAACACCCCAAGGTTGATCTCAGGCTGGCCGAACCGGGCATTGTCCGCTGCCAGAATGAAGTCGCACATCATCGCCAGCTCACACCCGCCGCCCAGGGCAAACCCGGACACCGCCGCAATGATCGGTTTGCGCCGATTGGCAATTCGGTCTGCGTCACTGAACAGGTCGTCGACGTAGATCTGAGGGTATTGGAGGTCGGCCATTTCCTTGATATCGGCACCTGCGGCAAAGGCCTTGGCCGAGCCGGTCAGCACCACGCAGCCGATGTTCGGGTCACGCTCGAGCTGGTCCAGGGCCTGGTTGATCTCGCCGACGATCTGCGCATTGAGCGCATTGAGCGCCTGCGGCCGGTTGAGGGTGATCAGGCCGACCTTGCCGTGGATGTCCAACAGGATGGTTTCGAATGCCATGCAGACTGCTCCTTCAAAGATTGCGCGCAATGACCATGCGCTGAATGTCGCTGGTGCCTTCGTAAATCTGGCAGACCCGAACGTCGCGGTAGATCCGCTCCAGCGGGAAGTCACTCAGATAGCCATAACCGCCCAGGGTCTGCAAGGCGTCCGAACAGACCTTTTCGGCCATTTCCGAGGCAAACAGCTTGGCCATCGACGCCTCCGTCAAAGCCGGCCGCCCGGCATCACGCAAGGCCGCGGCGTGCAGCACCATCTGCCTGGCCACGGCAATGCGCGTGGCCATATCGGCCAGGCGGAAGGCCACGGCCTGGTGCTCGATCAACGGCTTGCCGAAGCTCTGCCGCTCCTTGGCATAGTCGCGGGCCACCTCGAACGCAGCCCGAGCCATGCCGACCGACTGCGACGCAATGCCGATACGGCCCCCTTCAAGGTTGGCCAGGGCAATCTTGTAACCCTGCCCCTCTTCACCCAGGCGATTGGCGACCGGCACCCGCACGTTGTCGAAGACGATCTGGCAGGTGTCCGAGGCATGCTGGCCGAGTTTGTCCTCGACCCTGGCAACCTGGTAGCCCGGCGAATCGGTCGGCACGATAAACGCCGTGATGCCACGCTTGCCCGCCTCTGGGTCGGTAACCGCGAAAACGATGACCACGCCGGCGTTTTGCCCGGAGGTGATGAACTGCTTGCTGCCGTTGAGCACGTAGTGGTCGCCGTCCAGGCGTGCGCGGGTCTTCAGGCTGCTGGCATCGGAGCCGGCCTGGGGCTCAGTGAGCGCGAAGGCGCCGATCATCGCGCCGCTGGCCAGCGGCGCCAGAAACTGCTGCTTCTGCTGCTCGGTGCCGAATTTCAGGATGGGCACGCAACCCACCGAGTTGTGCACGCTCATGATGGTCGAACAGGCACCATCGCCTGCGGCGATTTCTTCCAGGGCCATGGCGTACGCCACATACCCTGTGTCACTGCCGCCGTACTGCTCCGGCACCAGCATGCCGAACAGGCCCAGGGCGGCCATCTCGTCGATGGCTTCCCGCGGGAAGCGGTGGGCCTTATCCCATTGCTCAGCAAACGGCCGCAGGCGCTCCTGGGCAAAGTCACGCACGGCGTCGGCGATCTGTTGTTGCTCGTCAGTTACCAACATGGTTCACCTCAATACAGGCATTCGACGGCCATGGCCGTGGCCTCGCCACCGCCGATGCAGATGGCCGCCACGCCACGGCGCAGGTTGTTCTGGCGCAGGGCCGACAGCAAGGTCACCAGGATGCGCGCGCCTGAGGCGCCGATCGGGTGGCCCAAGGCGCAAGCACCGCCATGGATATTGACCTTGTCGTGTGGCAGGTCGAGGTGTTTCATGGCCGCCAGGGTGACCACGGCAAACGCTTCGTTGATCTCGAACAGGTCCACCTCGGCCAGGTTCCAGCCGGTGCGTTTCATCAGTTTATCGATGGCCCCGATCGGCGCGGTGGGGAACAGCGCGGGCGCATCGGCAAAGGCCGCATGGCCATGGATCACGGCCAAAGGTTTCAAGCCGCGCTTTTCGGCTTCGCTGCGGCGCATCAGCACCAGCGCAGCAGCGCCGTCGGAAATCGAACTGGCGTTGGCGGCCGTCACCGTACCGCCTTCACGGAAGGCCGGTTTAAGCTGCGGGATCTTGTCCAGGCGCGCCTTGGGCGGTTGCTCGTCATCCGTGATGACGCGTTTTTCCTTGCCCTCGGTGACTTCCACCGGAACGATCTCGGCGCTGAAACGGCCCTGCTTGATCGCGTCCTGGGCGCGGGTCAGCGAGCTGATGGCAAAGGCATCCTGGGCTTCGCGGCTGAAAGCGCCAGCCTGGGCGCAATCCTCGGCGAAAGTGCCCATCAAACGGCCCTTGTCGTAGGCGTCTTCGAGGCCATCCATGAACATATGGTCGATGATCTTGCCATGGCCCATGCGGTATCCACCCCGGGCCTTGTCCAGCAGGTAGGGCGCGTTGGTCATGCTCTCCATGCCACCCGCCACCACCACATCGGCGCTGCCGGCCAGCAGCAGGTCATGGGCCATGATCGCGGCCTGCATGCCCGAACCACACATCTTGTTCAAGGTGGTGCAGGTGGTGTGTTTGTCCAAGCCGGCGCCCAGCGCTGCCTGGCGCGCGGGGGCCTGGCCCAGGCCTGCCGGCAGCACGCAACCGAACAGTACCTGTTCGACGCTGGTGGCCTCGATGCCGGCGCGCTCGACGGCGGCGCGGATCGCCGCGGCCCCCAGCTGCGGTGCGGTGAGGCTCTTGAGGTCGCCCTGCAGGCCGCCCATGGGCGTGCGCACGGCGCTGACGATGACAATCGGGTCGTTGGCGAGGGTCATGTTCATTACTCCTTACTTGGCAGCCATGCGCAGCGCGCCGTCGAGGCGGATCACCTCGCCGTTGAGCATGCTGTTCTCGATGATGTGGCGGGCCAGTGCAGCGTATTCCTGAGGGCGGCCCAGGCGCGGCGGGAACGGCACCCCGGCGGCCAGCGAGTCACGCACTTCCTGGGTCATGCCGGCCATCATCGGGGTTTCGAAAATGCCCGGGGCGATGGTCATCACGCGGATGCCGAAACGCGCCAGCTCACGGGCCGTTGGCAGGGTGAGGCTGGCGATGGCACCCTTGGATGCCGCGTACGCAGCTTGGCCGATCTGCCCGTCATAAGCAGCGATAGAGGCGGTATTGATGATCACCCCGCGCTCGCCACTCTCATCCGCCGGCCCCTCGGCCATCGCTGCTGCAGTCAAGCGCAGCAGGTTGAAGCTGCCAATCAGGTTGACGTTGATGACCTTGGCGAAACTGGCCAGGCCATGCGGGCCTTGTTTGCCCAGGACTTTCTCGGCGCCGACGATACCGGCGCAGTTGACCAGCCCATGCAGGCTGCCAAAAGCGCTGACGGCGGCGTCGACCGCAGCCTTGGCGGCCTGCTCGTCGCTGATGTCGGCGACCGAAAAGCGGGCGTTGTCGCCCAGTTCACACGCCTTGGCTTCGACCGCCTGAGCATTGAGGTCGACCAGCATGACCTTAGCACCGGCCTCGATCAGCATCTGTGCGGTGGCGGCACCCAGCCCGGATGCGGCGCCACTGACGATAAAGTGTTTGTTGGCTATTTGCATGGTGTCGTTCCTTTAGGCACTGGCGTGAGCGGCCAGTTGGGCCTGTTGTTTGGCGATTTCCTGGTTGCGCAGGATGAAGCGTTGCAGCTTGCCGCTCGGGGTCTTGGGCAGCTCGCTGACGAATTCGATTTCGCGGGGGTAGGCGTGGGCGTACAAGCGCTTGCGCACGTGCTGGCGCAGGGTTTCTTCCAGCTCGGGGGTGCCTTCCACGCCTTTGGCCAGGACGACGAACGCTTTGATCAGCTCGGTGCGTTCAGGGTCGGGCTTGCCGACCACCGCCGCCTCGACCACCGCCGGGTGCTCGATCAGCGCGCTCTCCACGTCGAAAGGGCCAACCCGGTAGCCGGAGGTGGTGATCACGTCGTCGCTGCGGCCCACAAAGCTGATGCTGCCATCGGCATTGAGTTCGACCGTGTCGCCGCTGAGGTAATACTTGCCGACGAAGGCTTTGGTCGGCACGCCGTGGTAGCCACCAAACCAGCACAACGGCGACTGCTCGCGGTCCACGGCCAGGATGCCGGGCTGGCCAGGCGGCAGCTCCGCGCCCTGCTCGTCCAGCACCACGATGCGGTGCCCGGGGATGGCGAAGCCGGCAGACCCCAGGTGCACCGGGTGCTCCAGGCCATGGTGATTGCACAACACCATGCCCAGTTCGGTCTGCCCATAATGGTCGTGGATGGTTACCCCAAGCTCGTCGGCGAACCAGCGGATCACCTCTGGGTTGAGCGGCTCGCCGGCGCTGCTGACCACCCGCAGGCGGCCTTTGATCGGTGCCGAAAATTCGCTGCCTGCCGCGATCAACAGGCGGTACGCGGTTGGCGAACCGGCCAGGTTGGTAATGCCGAACTTGTCGATGATCCGCGCGCAGCTTTCCACGCTGAACGGGCCATCGTAGAACGTCGTGGCATGGCCCAGCGCCAGCGGGCCGGTGACGGCGTAGTAAAGCCCATAGGCCCAGCCCGGGTCGGCCAGGTTCCAGAAGTTGTCTTTCGGCCGCAGGTCGATGGCGTCGCGCATGTAACCCTGGAAGGCGACGATCGCGCGCAGCGGCACTTCGAGGGGTTTGGCCGGGCCAGTGGTGCCGGAAGTGAACATCAACAGGAAAGGGTCATCGCCCGTGCGCATGACCGGCGGGCAGTGCTCAGCGGCGCCGTCCAGGCTCTGCTGGAAGTCCAGCTCGCCGGCGCGGGCGTGCACACTGATGATCGTCGGGCAACCGTGCACCTCATCCAGCTTGGCGCGGTTCTGGCTGTCGGTGACCACCACCTTGGCCCCGGACTGCTCCAGTCGATGCTCGATGGCCTTGGGCCCGAACGCAGTAAACAGCGGCTGATAGACAGCACCCAGGCGCCACGTGGCAAGGATGGTCACCAGCAGCTGTGGAGTACGCGGCATCAGGCCGGCAACGCGGTCTCCCACTTTTACACCCTGCGCCTTGAGCACGTTGGCAAAACGCGCGGCCTGCTCGCACAGCGTATCGAATGTGAACGGCTGGCTTTCGCCGTCGCGGTTCACCCACAGCAGGGCGAGCTTGTCGCTGCCCACATGGCGGTCGCAGCATTCGACGCAGGCGTTGAGCGCAGACAGATCGCCCTGCAGGGCATCAGCGGCGGCCTGGGCATGGTCGAAAACACGAGCGGCCTCGGCGTAGTTACGCATCATCAGACTCCTGGCTTTTTATTGTTGGAGTGCACCCGTTATCTGACGATGGTGTCGCTACACCTGCCGCTCGGCAATGGCCTAATTGCTCAATCGTGATGAGCGGTTTGGCCTGAGGGCTGTTCGCTCAAGGCCTTGCGCGTCAGGCGCAGGATCAGCCGCCGTTCAGCCTCATCGTATGCATGCTGGATCTGCCTCCCACGCGCCTCGTCCAGCGGGCTTTCTGCCTCCATTTGCTCATCGAACGGTTGTCTGATCTGGACGAACTCATCGTCATGGCGTGCACGCAGGTATTTGACCCAGAAATCCCGATCACTGATGTAATTCACCAGTGCATCGGTACTTTCCGCCCAGCGCACTGAAGCCGCGGCACTGTCGAGCTGCTGCTGGTTGACGCCGCCCAGTGCCTCGAACTGCATGGTTTTTGGCTGACCCGGCAGGCTCAACACACGCGCCAGGCCAATGCGGTAAGCCAAGCTGACCTCAATCTCATCCACGCTGTCACGGGCGCGCTGTGCCGCATCAGCCTCTGCCAACCCGGCGCCGCGCAACCTGTCCTCCTCCAGCGCCACGCGCCGCTCGATGTCCAAGCGTGCCTGTGCCTCGACTTGATCCAGTCGGAACAAGCCTGTGGCCAGTTCAAGCAAGGCGCTTTGCTGTGCTGGTTCCCCTTCGGCGCGCATCGCCTGCGCCACCATCACCCCCACCTCCTGCGCACTGAAACACGAGATCACGCTGTCCACACAGCCACGTGAAGAGGCCGTTTCAAACAGTTCATCACGCAGGGCAGCATCCTCGCTGGCCGCCGCGATCACCGTCCATACCCGGCGCGCCAGGTCCTGTGGTTCGCGCCGGAAGTCGCTGGTCAGGGTCAACGCCCTCAGCAAACTGAAAAACTCAGAGCTTTCATCGAGGGCCTGCAATGCATCCCATTGCAGTTCACGGCCAGCCCTGGCGGGCCCATCCAACTGCCCCAGCCATTGCGCCCGGGCTTGCGCAAAGTTCTCGGCAGGCTCAGGCGGTAGGGCCGGCAGAGGGTCGACGGCGTGAAAACGTTCACGGTCGGCCAGTGCCAGCGGGTTGTTCTCCAGCAGTACCGCCCGACGACGCTGCAAGGGCATGGCGAACAGGCTTTGCCGCACGTGCGCGATGCGGTTGTCACGCAGGTTGGCCGACTCCAGCTGTACACAACGCTCAAGCCCGACGGGTACGGTCTGCAGGTTGGTCCGCCGCACGTTCAGCACCCTGAGGTGTGCCAACTCACCCAATTGCAGGCTGACGCCGCCCAAGCGGTTGAAGCTCAGGTCCAGCGTGTCCAACTGCGACAACTCGCTCAGGCTGGTCGCTAGCGCCTCGGTCATGCGGATGCGGTTGTGTGACACACGCAGGCTGGTCAACTGGTTCAACTCGGCGATCTCCGCTGGCAGCGTAGTCAGGGCATTGTTGCTGAGGTTGAGTAATCGCAGCCCCCTGAAGCAGCGCAGAAAACCTTGGGGTAGCGTCTGCAGGCGCAGGCCGATCAAACTCAGGTCGGTGACATGCCCGAACTGCGTGCCGACAGGCAATGTGGGCAAGCTCCCGACCTCAATCCCGACCAGGCTCAAGCGCCGATACTCCCGACTCGCGCCTTGGGCATCGATGCGCAGCCCTTCCAGACGCCAACTGCGGCGCAACATGCTGGCCACATGATGACGCGCGCCACGCACGTTGCCGGGCGGCACGTCCAACACCCAGGCATGCAGAGCCCGGTCCATTCCCATATATTCCCTATATAGCCGGATCATCGCGGCATAGGCGGTCTCCGGCGATTCGAGCAATACCGACACGTAGCGGTCCACTTCCAGTGTGCGGAAAGACGGGAACAAATCCCCCACCGCGCCGACTAGGTCTTGCCGGAGCGAATCAGGCAGTTCATCACGCCCATTGAGCAGGTACCCGATGCGCCCATCGGCAAGCCTTCGCAAAGGACTGCGCCCAGGTTTGATGTCGCGCAACCCTATGAGTTCGGCCTGCGCCTGACGCTCGCGAGGTAGCCAGCTACGCAGCGCATTGCGGATTTGCTCAGGGGCCTGGCTGCCATCCCAGGTCAGGCGAGCAAGATCACGAGGGGCCAGGTGCCTGGCCAACACGTCGGCGATATCGACAGGGTCGCGCAGGTGGATATCCCGTTCACGCCCCTGCGCGTCATAGCACTTGAAGCCACCTGGGCGCTTCACCAGCACGGTGCTGACATATGCCGAGCTCTTGCCCGGGTGCAACTGCGCCAACAACCGACCGACATCTGAGCCTTCACGCAATTCCAGGTCGACCGCCCCGCTCAGGTTGGCCTGCTGGCGCAATAGCGCAAACACCAGTTTGACCGTATCGGGGTGATAACTGCCTTTGAGGTAAAGGCCTTCACGCATGCGCGTCAGCCGCGCCATTTGCAAATGCTCACGGGCCCTTTCAGCAACAGGTAAGGGGATGCGGTCTTCCCTGAGCATCCACGCGCGCTCGGTGTCAGTTGCCGACCTGAGCACATCGAGCGCATAGGCGTCGGGCAGACCGCTGAAGTCCCTCTGGATCAACTGCAACAAAGGGTCTGTCGCCAGGTATTGGCGCGAGAGATGCTCCAGCAGTTGCTCCCTGAGCTCTGCCGCTCTATCCAGCAGTTCCAGGCGCTGCTCTTCCAATGACAACGTCTCGATGCGCAAGCTGTCCATGCACCACTGCCACAGCGGGGCGTCTGCCGGCTGACCTTCGGCCAATTGCGTGAAGAACGCCTCGATTCTAGCCTCCACGGCGAACCGTTCGACCGTGTCACGCAATGCCACCGGTAACGGCCGTGCCTCCACCAACAGCCCGCGCAGATGCTCCTGGTCGACATCGGCCACCTTGAGGATCTGCCCGATACGTTGCTCGCTCAGCGCTGCCGCTGGCGGCCAAAGGCGACCCAACAGCAGGCCTTCCCCTTGCCACGCCAGTGGTCGCTCGCTCGGCAAGCGCCAGCTGCGCTCGCCGTTAAACTCGAGTATAGGGCCGAAGCTTGCCTGGCGTTGCGGGTGACAGAGTTGCCAGCCACTGCGGCCAAGCACGGGCCTGACCTGGTAGTAGGTATCGCCGTTACGCCACCAGCGCCCTTCCCCTTTGGCGAGCAAACCGTTCTCCAGCGCCAGCAGGTCGGTGGGCGGCGCCTTGTCCTCATAATGGCTGATATCCCCGTCCCATAGCCGCGGCGCTCCCCCATCGTTGAGTATCGGCAGCAATTGATCGACCTGCGCGCTGCGGGTGAAGCCTCGGGCGACCACGGTAGTGCCGCCAACCAAGGCAGCGCTGACCACCACCGTTTCGGCGACGCCCAGCAGGTGCTCGATGGCTTCATGGCGATGCCCTTGATGCCAGTCCTCGACCCCCTCACACACATCCTTCAGCGTTTGGCCAATCATGTCGGCCGCCAGCACCTCACCGATCACGGGTACGAACAGGCCGGCCAGGTTGAGCAGGCCCATGCCTATCGCCTCCAGCGTTCGCAAGCGTTGGGCACTGACGCGGGCATCGACCTGGGCAGTGGGCACCGCGATAAACCGTGCGTTGTCACGGATCCGCTGCACCTGCTGTGCAGCCAAGGTCGCGAACAGCGCCTCATGGATCTCCTCGCAAGCACACTGGGCATCGGTGTGCGCATCGGCCAGACGCTTGCCCAAGGTATTGAGGTATTCAGGGCGGTCGGCTAACGCGATGCGCTGGCTAAATGCCCGCTGATAGCCGGGCTCACGCAAACGCCTGCCAAGGTCCAGGCTAGCCTCGCGCCACGTGCCATAGGCACGCAGCGACTGCTCATGATCGTCTGGCAGATACAAGATGACACCCGTCACGACGCGGGAAGACTTTGAGCCGTACAACGGGGCCACATCCAGCCGCTCGAATGCCATGGCACCCTCTACTCGGCAATCCAGCACAGTCAACGCGCCTACATAGGCGCGGTTGCTGCGAGCATGAGTCGGCGGCTTGCCTTGCACGATCCGCCGCAGCATCGCCAAGTCATCGTCCGGCAACTGCGCTTTCAACGTCGCGATTTCGATAGCCAGGACTAGCTGCAAGCGCTTGTCATCGGCAATCAGGGCCATACAGTCGGCATCAAGCAGCGTGTCGAGGTGCTCCTGGTACTGCTTGCCAATATCCAGCGCTCGACAGGTCTCGACCAGCATCTCACCCGAGGTGGTCAACACTTCCTCCGCCTCGCCCGTCGCAGAATCGTATGGGTACACCAGCCCAGTATCTGGATAAAACGACTCACCGGCCTTGAAGTTCTGCATAAGTCTCTGCAATGCCGGCAGGCGCACGAAGTAGGGTTCGAACTGCTGGGCTGGCAGATCGTTGACTTTCTTGAAACGCTGCTCTCGCCATTGCGCCTTGGCCAGCGCGATATCCACTGCCATGGCGACGCGCAACCGCTCTTCCAGCAACGCGGTGGCGAACGTGTCGATTGGCTGCAGCCGGGCAAACGTCTGCTGAATCTTCTGCTGGCTCTGCATGTGCTCATCAAAGCTGCTGCGCAGGGCCAGCAACTGTTCGTGATCAGCGTTTTTCAGCCAATCAGGCAGCGTTTGCGCGATGAACGCGTCGGTTGCCTGTTGCCGTGGGAGGTCTGGGGTCGTATCGGTCATGGTGTCGATCACAGTGGTGGATGAGCCGCTAACTCTGCGGCCCACCACCGCCTGCCTGAACCCGGAAAACCGCCCCTGCAGGCTGGTTCAAGGGTTGATAGCGCAACTCGCGTTAGCCCTGGCGGGCCAGGCTGGTCCTCAGCTCGAAGCGCGTCAGTGCCACGCTGTGACGCTGCATGGCAGACTCATGCTCGATCTCCAGGTTCTCCAGGGCTTGCGCACGCACTGGCGCAGGTGCGTCTGGCTGCTCGGCATGAAACCGGCGGACCCGCTCACCATGAGCATGCTCCAAGGCGAGAAAATCTTCCGCGTGCTGGCTACGCAAGTAGCGCTGCCAGAAGCCGCGTTGGCTCAAGTCTTCGGCAAACGTCTCGATATCGCCCACCCGTTCGATACGTTGCCTGGCATCCTCTATCGACGCCTCACTGACACCCAGCGCCTCGGCATTACGCAGGGTTTGGGGTTGGCCAGGCAGGCTCAGGGCCTCCCTCAGCCTGACGCGATAGAGCAAGTCAATGTCCCGGACATCGACATCGGCCAAGCCCATTAACGCAGGGTCAGCCAGCCGGGCGTTTTCCCGTGCCTCATTCACTTGAGCGGCCGTCTGCCGTGCAAACAGGCTCAGGAAGTCCAAACGGAACAGGCTGAGCCCCAAACCGATATGCTCATTGACCCGCTCGAGACGATGGGCATTTGCCTGAGCGCGCGCCTGCAAGCTGTGCAGTTGCATCCGTGTGAACACATCCACTGCCCGTCTCTCGCCAGACGGCGTGTCGACAGCCTGCTCGAATACTGCATTGCGCAGCGTGTCATTGAGGCGCATCTCCTCCAGCAGCGCCCACACCTGACCGGCTATGTGCGGGCGTGCCAGCTCATAATCAGAGGCATGTTCCAATTGCCCCAGCAATTGAATGAAAGCGTCGCTGTTGCGATGCATGGCCATGGCTGCCCATGCCAAGGCTCGCTCGTCCTGCAGTGGCTCAGGCGAGGCCTGAAGCCATAAGTCGCGCACGTACGCGGGGTCCACAGTGGCCTCCAGCACCTCGGGTATCGTTTCGGGGGCGTAAAGGGCCATGACTTGGCGGTTGCTCAAGCGGTTGCGCCCCACCAGGAACACCTGGCGGAAGGCTTGCGGCATCTGCAGTGTTTCATCAGCCACCGCGCTGAGCTGATTGTCACGCAGGTCCACCACCTGCAGGTTCTGGCACAGCTCGATGTACTGCGGCCAGATACCCAACCGGCAGTGGCGCAGGTTCAGATGCATCAGTTGCTGCAGCCGATTGAAGCGCAAGTGCAGCGCCCCCAGCGGGTTGTAGCTCAGGTCCAGCCGTGTCAGTTCGGCCAGCCCGGCAAGTGTCTCGACAGCCGACGCATTCAGACGGATCACGTTGCGCGCCAGCCGCAGTGTCCGCAACTGAGGCAGGTAGCTGAGCCCGGGCGGAATACTCAACAACCGGTTACCACTGAGGTTCAGGTAGTGCACGTGGGTGAAGCTGTGCAAAAAGTCACTCGGCACACTACTGATGGCGGTGTCGTTAATGACCAGCGACGTCACGAAGCGAAAGTGCACGTGCCCTGGCAGTGCCGGCAGGCTGGCCAGTTCGCCGAAGCCCAGTGACAAGCGCTCCCCTTGTCCACGCCAGGCACGGAGCACCCGATCGGCGATCAACTGCCGACTGGCCCGCCTGCTATTGCTGAACTCTGCGGATACCCAATGGTTGACCGCCCGATTCAATTGCTCATGGTCATCCTGCAAACCTGCCAGCCGTGCAAACGGCATGTCCTCGCCCTGCAGCAGGTGCTCCAGTTCCTGGTTCAGCTGGTTGTCGTCCAGACCCGGGAAAAGCCGGCGCAAGCCGGTGAGCAAGGTTTGCCGCGAAGTCTGTACCACCGCACCCCGGCCGCTGAGCAAATAGCCCACGCGGCCATCGGCCAGGCGCTGGCCCGGATTGAACCAGCGCTGTTGCGGCGTCCATCCAAGCAGTGCCACACAATCCTGGTGTGAGGCTGGCAACTGTGCTCGCAGCTTTTCTCTCAAGGCCAGGGCCGGGTCATCCCCTTCAATGCCGAGTGCTTGCAATTGGGCTGACGACAACGCCGCGACCAGGGCTTCGAAAACCGTGGCAGGCACCGGGTGGGGCTGTGCCAGGGCTTGCCCTTGCGCATCGTACAGCTGGAAATACCGATTGATGCGAACCAACTGAACACGCGCCGTTCCCTGGCCCTCGGGAACAAAGCTGGCCACCAGCCGACCCTGCGGCGTCGCCTCGCGCACCTCCAGCGCGAGGCCAGCGGGCCACGCTGGCAGCTTGCGCAGCAAGGCGACGGCAAGCTCATCGGTTTCGCTGCAACTGGCACTGGCCAGGTAGAAACCTTCGATGGCTCGGGTCAGGCGTGCGGCGCGCAGCAGCGCTCGCGCTTTGCTCGCCAGTGGCAGTGGTAACCGCTGCTCGCGACGGGCAATGGCGTATTCGACTGCACTGCAATCTTTCAGCACCTCAGGGATGTAACCCTTCGGCAATCCTGGGAACTCGCGCAACACCAGGCCGGCCACTGAGGCGGCGGAGCGCGGGGCGTAGGCCAAATGTTCGAACGCCCGCCAGCGCATGGCCGGCAGCTGTAGCAGCAACCTGTCGCGCAGGCCAGCCGAAGGGCCTGCGACTTCACGCTGCGCGCTTAGCCAAGTCAGCAGCTCTTCATCGCGGGGCAGGTGCGTTTCGTTGCCTAAGTGGCGGACGAAAGCCTCGATGCGTGCGTCCGCAGCAAAACGGCGCAGCGTGTCGGCGAGGGTGATGGGGGCCGCACGGTTCTCCACCAGCACACCGCGTAATTCATCCTGGTCGATACCGGCCACCTTCAGGATCTGCTCGGCCGTCTGCCTGTCGACGGGCGGATCCTGTGGCCACAGGCAATCGAGCATGCGGGCGCTGTCGTCCCACGCCAGTGGCTGGTCGAGCTGCAAGCGCCAGCCGCGCTCGCCGTTGTGCACCAGCGCCGGCCCATAGGCACTGTCGTCCAGCGGATGGCGCAAGCGCCAAGAGCCGTTGGCCACAGGGCGATGCACTTCGTAATAACGGGCCTGCAAACGCAGCCAGCGGCGCTTGCCCGCGCCATACAGGCCATCAGACTGCAGGCTTCGGTCTTCAGGGGTTGTTTCATAAGGGGCCAGGTCGTTGTTCCACAGCCGCACCTGCTGCGTGCCCAAGGCGACGGGTTCGAGCTTGTCAACGAACACACTGCGCACCACCGCCACCCCGGCGACCGTCGCGCCGGTGAGCGCCACCACTTCGGCGACGCTGAGAAAATGCTGCAGCGCCTCATGCTGATGGCCCCGCGACCAATCCCTGACGCCCTCGAACACCTCGGACAAGGTCTGTACCACCAGTTGCCCCAACAGCAACGCCCCCACTGCTGGCACGAACAGCCCGGCCAAGTTGACCACGCCGATGCCCAGCGCCTTCCACATCTGCAAGCTATGCTCGGTTGCCGCTTTGTCGACGTCGACGGTGGGCACCAGCAGCAACCGGGCATCGGCCTTCGCCTGTAGCACCTGCAGCCTGGCCAACGTCAGAAAGGCGTCCTCGACCATTTCACCCCGTGTCAGCGACAGGTCCGGTTGCGTGTCCTGCAAGCGCAAGCCGAGTGTCTGCGTAAACCCAGGACGCTGCTTCAGGCTCACTTGTTGCGCCAGCGCCTGGCGAAAGCCCGCTTGCTGCAACTCGACGGCAAGCGTCTGCTGCATCTCGGCCATCGACACGTAGCGGCGCAAGGCGTTATGCGAATCGCCAGGCAGGTACAGCAGCACGCCCTGGCTGACGTTGGCGGGTGTACGTAGCTCAATCAGCAAGGTATTGGAAAGTGTCTGCCCGAGCATCTCGAGCGTGCTGACAAAGTGAGGTTTGGGCTGCCCATAGGTATTCGGGGAAAACGCCGCAACATCGCGCAGGGCTGCATGCTCCCACGCGGTGAGGTGCCCTTTTAGCGCAGCAAGCTCGACAGCCAGGCTGAAGCCGTTGCGTTTGTCCGCGGCAAGCAGGTTCAGGTTTTGCGGGTTATAGACCTGGTCTAGTTCATCCTGATAGCGCCTGCCCACGTCCAGTTGCCGACAGCGGTCAATAAACGCGTCATCGGCCTCCACCAGCAGGGAGGTGCTCCCTTCAAAGCCAAGGCCCTTGCTCAACAGAAAATCAGCGCCGGTTTGCAAGCCCTGCATCAGGCGGGCCAACGCGGGTTCGTAGGTGTACTTGCGGGGGTAGGCAAACCTGTTCAAATCCGGCTGGGCTGCGTTGGTCACTTTGATCCAAAACAAATCTGCCAATCGCACACCTGGGGGCAAGGTGTCCGGCAGCAGCGTTTGAAAATGCGTTTCGGCAAATTGCCGCAGCGGGGGCAAGCCACCGATTGCGTCGTGCAGTAACTGCTGGCTTTTCTTGTGCTCACTGAAAAGGCTGCGCAGCGCATTGATCTGCGAGGGTGTGGCGCGCTTTAGCCAGTCGGGTAACTGGCCCTTGATGAAGTCATCCGTTGCAGTCGACAGCTTCGCTTGCACGGCAGGCAATTGCTGAGTGGCAGTTGGCGTGGGCATGGCGGTTCCAGTGGTAGGCGATGGGCCGTACATGCTTGTGCCTGCATGCCCTTCCCATCAGCTGGAAACGCTTCAATCGCCCCGAGCTCCGCCAAGGCCTTCTGCCTGGATCAGCGCCCGGTAGTGCCCCGGATTACAACCAAACCATTTGCGAAAGGCCTTGTAGAACGAACTGCTGTCGGCAAACCCCAGCCCCTCGGCGATCTCGCCCAGGGCCGGCTCCGTTTGCGCCAGCCAGGCGATGGCCAACTCACGGCGGGCGCTGTCCTTGAGCCGCTGATAAGTCTGGCCCTCGTCGGCCAAGCGACGCCGCAGGGTCGCGCCAGACAGGCACAAGTCGTGGGCAAGGCTTTCGGCATCCGGCCATTGCGCCGGGTCAAGGGCCAGCAGTTGGCCACGGATACGCCGGGCCAGGCTGGCCGGGTCGCGGTACTTGACCAGGATGTTGCCCGGCGCCTCGGCCAGAAAACGCTGCAATTCCTGCGGTGTGCGCTTAAGCGGCAGGTCCAGGCAGTCGGCCGCAATGATGATGCGCGATCGCGGGCGTTCGAACTGCAGGTTCTCCGAGAACATTACCCGGTAATCGTCACAGAACGGCGGCTCGGCGCAGCGCAGGTCGATGGCCAGGATCGGAATGCGCCGCCCCGCCAGCCAACACGCGACGCCGTGCACGATCATCCAGAAGGTAAAATAGGTAAAGGCCCGGCGCGGTTGCTCACGCGGCTCGTTGATGACGATTTCGGCCAGGCTTTGCTGGCGCACCAGGCTTGGCTGCAAGTCTTCGAGCATCAGCGACAGAAACCCCATGGCAATTTCAAGGCCAGCCCCGAGCGTAGGCTGCGCCATGGCCGCACGCGTCAGAAACGCCAGGCTGCCCACCGGCAGCCCGCGTGGGTCCATGGCGAAAAACTCGTCGTTGCAGCGGCGCGCCAGCAGCCGCCACAGCCGCGCATAGGCATCGGCAGAGACGCGTGCCTGGGGCAACTCGAGCTGCGTCGGGTCGATACCGGCACGCTGCAGCACGCCGACATCGGGCTGCCCGGCCGGGCAGGTCTGCAACAGGGCTTCACGCACCAGTTGCATGGAGATGGTGTCTTTATCGCTCATCGGCCATCCAGGTGGGTCTATGCCGGCCATCTTAGGCCGGGGCAGGAAAAACGCCAGCGTCGCCTCACAGGTTGGCCGCCAACCCCAGAAACGCCTGGATCAACCGCAGTTCGCGGCGCCGCTCCAGGCAGCCGATCATGTGTTGATTGACCAGGCCGTCTCCCGCCAGCGGCCGCGCCACCACGCGCGGGTCATGGGCCACCTCGGTCGACGACACCACGCCAACCCCCAGTTCCGACGCCACCGCCTCGGTCACCGCTTCACGGCTGTCGAGCTCCAGCAGCACACGGGGCTGCACCCCGGCAGCGGCACAGGCCTTGTCGAACGTACGGCGGGTGGTCGAACTGGGCTCGCGCAGCACCATGATCTGCTGATTCAGCGCGGTCAACGGCAAGTCGCCTTCACCGTTCGCCCACGCATGCCCCGCTGGCAGCAACGCGCACAGCCGCGACTCGCACAGGCTTTGCAGGTACAGGCCCTTGCGCGGTTCGATTTCGGTCAGCACCGCGACATCGGCGTGCTCGGACAACAGCGCGGCCAAGGTTTCCTGGGCATTGCCCAAGCGCAGGTTGACGGTGATGCCCGGGTAGCGCTCGCGCAATTGGGCGAGCATCGGCATCACGCGGTGCGGGCCGTCCGCCGCCACCTCCAGGCGCCCCGTCAGCAACTGCCGGTTGGCCTCGAGCATCGCCTGGGCTTCTTCGGCCAGGCCGAACATCGCCCGGGTGATGGCCGCCAGCCGCGTGCCCTCCTCGGTCAGTTCCACCCGCCGTGCCGTGCGCCTGAGCAGGGTGATCTGGTAGTGCTCCTCCAGCGCCTTGACGTGCCCGGTCACAGCCGGCTGGCTGATGAACAGCCGCGCGGCGGCACGGGTAAAGCTGCCCTCACGGGCGACGGCATCGAAAGCGCGGAGCTGGAACAGGTTCATGTTTATCGGCCTGACTTATGGCTGGCATAACAACAAACAATTTGATTGATAGCTTAGCCAATTGCAACCTAGCCCCCGTAGTTTCAGCGCCAGATTTTTCGGCTGACCACCCGCCGCTTGTGAGGAACCACGGAATGAGCAACGCACCCATCCTGCTGACCCCCGGCCCCCTGACCACGTCGCTGCGCACCCGCCAAGCCATGCTGGTGGACTGGGGCTCCTGGGACAACGACTTCAACCAACTCACCGCCAGCGTCTGCGAGCAACTGCTGGCGATCATCGACGGCAGCGTCAGCCACCACTGCGTCCCCCTGCAAGGCAGCGGTACCTTCGCCGTGGAAGCCGCCATCGGCACCTTGGTACCCCGCAATGGCAAGGTGCTGGTGCTGATCAACGGCGCCTATGGGCAACGCCTGGCGAAAATCTGCAAGGTGCTGGGCCGCACCTACAGCACCTTCGAAACCGCCGAAGACCAACCGACCACCGCCGCCGATGTCGACCGCCTGCTGGCCGCCGACCCAGCCGTCACCCACGTGGCGTTGATCCACTGCGAAACCAGCACCGGCATCCTCAACCCACTGGCCGAGATCGCCCAGGTGATCAAGCGCCACGGCAAGCGCCTGATCATCGACGCCATGAGCTCGTTCGGCGCACTGCCGATCGATGCCCGCGAGGTCCCCTTCGACGCACTGATCGCGGCCTCGGGCAAGTGCCTGGAAGGCGTGCCGGGGATGGGCTTCGTCTTCGCCGAAAAAACCGCCCTGGCCGCCGCCGAAGGCAATGCCCACTCGCTGGCCATGGACCTGCATGACCAGCACGCCTACATGGCCAAGACCGGCCAGTGGCGCTTCACCCCACCTACCCACGTGGTCGCGGCGCTGCATGAAGCGCTGCAGCAGTACAACGAAGAAGGCGGCCTGCCCGCGCGCCACCAGCGCTACGCCGACAACTGCAAGGCCCTGCTCGACGGCATGGCCGCCCTCGGCCTGCGCAGCTTCCTGCCGGCCGATATCCAGGCGCCGATCATCGTCACCTTCCATGCCCCGAACGATGCCCGCTACCAGTTCAAAGACTTCTACGAGCGAGTCAAGGCCAAGGGCTTCATCCTTTACCCCGGCAAGCTGACCCAGGTCGAGACCTTCCGCGTCGGCTGCATCGGCGTGGTCGGGCCTGATGGCATGCAGGCTGCAGTCAACGCCGTGGCCGAAGTGCTGCGGGAAATGGAAGTGCTGGACATCTGACCCTTTGCCCACCCCAATTCAGGAAATAGCGCACATGAACTACAGCAACCCTACCCAGCTGCAAGCCGCCATCCTCGACTGGGCCGGCACCGTGGTCGACTTCGGCTCGTTCGCCCCCACCCAGATCTTCGTCGAAGCCTTTGCCGAGTTCGACGTCCAGGTGTCCATCGAAGAAGCCCGAGGCCCGATGGGCATGGGCAAGTGGGACCACATCCGCACCCTGTGTAACGTGCCGGAAATCGCCGAACGCTACCGCAAGGTGTTCGGCCGCACACCCACCGACGATGACGTCACGGCCATCTACAACCGCTTCATGCCGCTGCAGATCGAGAAGATCGCCGTGCACTCGGCGCTTATCCCCGGCGCCCTGGACACCCTCACCGGCCTGCGCCAGGACGGCCTGAAGATCGGCTCGTGCTCGGGCTACCCGAAGGTGGTGATGGATAAAGTGGTGGAACTTGCCGCCCAAAACGGCTATGTCGCCGACCATGTGGTGGCCACCGACGAAACCCCGAACGGCCGCCCCTGGCCGGCCCAGGCCCTGGCCAACGTGATTGCCCTGGGCATCGATGACGTGGCCGCCTGCGTGAAGGTCGATGACACCGTACCGGGCATCCTCGAAGGCCGCCGTGCAGGCATGTGGACGGTGGCACTGGTGTGCTCCGGCAACGCCCTGGGGCTGACCTGGGAAGGCTACCGCGCGTTGAGTGCCGAGAAACTGGAGCGCGAGCGCACGCGCATTCACGCGCTGTTCGCCAGCTCCCGCCCGCACTACCTGATCGACACCATCAATGAGCTGCCCGAAGTGATTGCCGACATCAACCGGCGCCTGGCCAAGGGCGAGATGCCGCAAGCATCCTGACCCGACCCAAACGGGGCTGCCTTGCAGCCCAATCGCCGGCAAGCCGGCTCCCACAAAAAATGCTCAGTGCTCAAGGCCAGCGCTATCCCTGTGGGGGCTTGCCGGCGATGGGAGCGGCGTCCATTAAATTTGAAATACTGGGTCTCAATTCAGCCCGCACCAACAGCCCACTGTCACTAGCCTGATGAGCAAACCATCAGGAATAGGCAACATGGACAGTCCTCGCTCTAGCCAATTGAGACTCGGTCGGTTTTCAGAGCCCAACCGGTTATACCTACTAACCAGCACAACGCTACACAGAGCCCCGCTTCTGAATGAGCTTCAGTCTGCCCGCTTGCTGGTCGCTCAGTTGCGCCAGGCGCAGGACGAAGGCGCAGCTCAATCTCTGGCATGGGTGGTGATGCCTGACCATTTTCATTGGCTGGTTGAGCTGGGGCCGGTGAGCCTGAAAACCCTGATGCGCCGGGTGAAGTCACGTAGCACGCTGGCGATCAACAGACTGCAAGGACGCAGTGGGCGGCTCTGGCAGAAAGGCTTTCATGATCGAGCCTTGCGAAGGGAGGAGAATGTGCAGGCAGTGCACGTTACATCGTCTTGAACCCTAAGCGGGCGGGTTTGGTAGAGCGAATTGGGGATTACTCACACTGGGATGCGATCTGGCTGTAATCAACCCCAGTTGCAGCCTGTTCAGGCCTCATCGCCGGCAAGCCACAGGATCTGTGCAGACGCCAAGGTTAGCGCCGCACCTGTGGGAGCCGGCTTGCCGGCGATGGGCTGCAAAGCAGCCCTACTGCGGCAACTGCACCTGCGGCTTGGTGGCTACAAAAATCGCCCAGCTCGACACGAACAAGGCGGCGATCAAGGGCCCGATCACAAACCCGTTGAGCCCGAACACCGCCAACCCACCCAATGTGGACACCAGAATCAGGTAATCCGGCATGCGCGTGTCCTTGCCCACCAGAATCGGGCGCAGCACGTTGTCCACCAGGCCGATCACCAGCACCCCAAATGCCGTGAGGATCACCCCCGGCAGAATCGCCCCGCTCAATAGGAAATACGCCGCCACCGGCGCCCACACGATCCCCGCCCCCACCGCTGGCAGCAGCGACAGAAACGCCATCATCACCGCCCACACCAACGCACTGGGGATATCCAGCACCCAGAATATGAAGCCGCCAAGCGCGCCCTGGGTAATGGCAACCAACACGTTGCCCTTGACCGTTGCTCGCACCACGCGGTTGAACTTCAGCTGCAAGCGGCGCTTCTGGTGTTCGGGCAGGGGCACCGCAAGGCGTACGCGGCGCGCGACTTCCGCACCCTCGCGCAGGAAAAAGAACAGCAGGTAAACCATGATGCCGAAGCTCACCAGAAACTCGAACGTGCCCTGCCCAAAGCTGTAGGCCTGGCTGGCCAACGCCTGGCTGCCTTGGGTGGCCCATTTGGTGATCTTCTCGCGCAGCCCTTCCAGGTTGCCGATGCCCAAGCTGTCCAGGCCGTGCTGCACGAACCCCGGCAGCATGTTCATGCCATGCTCGACGTAGCCGGCAATGTCCAATTGCCCACTCTCGATGCGCTGGTACAACGTCGCCCCCTCCTGCACCAACAAGGCACTGGTGATGATCACAGGCAATACAGCCACCACCAGGCAAATCAACAGCGTCGTGGCGGCGGCAAGGTTGCGCCGTCTGCCAAACCGTATCAGCAGGCTACGCTGCAGCGGCGCGAACAGGATGCCGAGAATCACCGCCCAGAAGATGGCCCCGTAGTAAGGCAGCAAGATCCACACGAAGGCGATGGTCACCAGTGCCAGGAGCACGGCCAAGGCTCTGTTCTGCAAAGCGGTTTCGTTCATGAAGGATCCTCAAGTGTCCTGAACGTTAGTGCGCGGCACAGGGGTAAAAGTGCCGTCGCGCCGTTGATTCAGGTCAATGCCAGCAAAACCGCCAAGCCTTAGCATCCAGGCCTTTTGCCCCGGTGCGCACATGACCCCTCCCGCCAAGCCCGAACTGCTGGCCCCCGCTGGCACCCTCAAGACAATGCGCTACGCCTTCGCCTACGGCGCCGACGCCGTCTATGCCGGCCAACCACGCTACAGCCTGCGGGTGCGCAACAACGAATTCGACCACGCCAACCTGGCGCTGGGCATCCAGGAGGCTCATGCCCTGGGCAAGCGTTTCTACGTGGTAATCAACATCGCCCCGCACAATGCCAAGCTGAAAACCTTCCTCAAGGACCTCGCACCGGTGATCGCGATGGCGCCGGATGCGCTGATCATGTCCGACCCCGGCCTGATCATGCTGGTGCGCCAGCACTACCCACAGATGCCGGTGCATTTGTCGGTGCAGGCCAACACCGTCAACTGGGCGAGCGTGCAGTTCTGGCAACAGCTGGGGCTGAGCCGGGTGATCCTGTCGCGAGAGCTGTCGCTCGAAGAGATTGAAGACATCCGCCACCACGTGCCGGACATGGAACTGGAAGTGTTCGTCCACGGTGCCCTGTGCATGGCCTACTCTGGCCGCTGCCTGCTGTCGGGCTACCTCAACAAGCGTGACGCCAACCAAGGCACCTGCACCAATGCTTGCCGCTGGAAGTACGACGCCACGCCGGCCAGCGAGGATGCTACCGGCGACATCGTGCGCGAAGTGCAACCGACCCTGGGGCTCGGTGCCCCAACCGATCAGGTCTTCCTGCTGCAGGAAAGCAACCGCCCAGAGGAAGCGATGCCGGCGTTCGAGGACGAGCACGGCACCTACATCATGAACGCCAAGGACCTGCGCGCCATCCAGCACGTCGAACGGCTGGCCAGCATGGGCGTGCACTCGCTGAAAATCGAAGGCCGCACCAAGTCGCACTTCTACTGCGCCCGCGCGGTGCAGTCCTACCGCCAGGCCATCGACGACGCCGTGGCAGGCCGGCCTTTCGACCGCGCCCTGATGGGCAACCTCGAATCCCTGGCGCAGCGCGGCTACACCGAAGGCTTCCTGCGCCGGCATGTGCACGATGAGTACCAGAACTACCAGCGTGGCAACTCGGTGTCTGACCGCCAGCAGTTCGTCGGCGAACTGACCGGCGCGCGTGTGGACGGCCTGGCTGAGATCAAGGTCAAGAACCGCTTCGCCGTGGGCGACCACTTGGAGCTGATGACCCCGCGCGGCAACTACCATTTCGACCTGCACCGCCTGTGCGACCGCCAGCAGCAGGCCATCGAGGTAGCTCCGGGTGACGGCCATGTGGTGTACCTGCCGATTCCGGAGCAGGTCCCGCTGGAGTACGGCCTGCTGATGCGTGACCTGCGCCACGACGAGGCCGCCGCCTGACAACGCTGTAATGCGCAGCTCAGCTGGCTGACAGCCAGCAACGGCCAACATCAAGGCTCTCTCGCATGAGGCCACGCCATGTTGCGCAACCCCTCCCGCCGTACCTTCGTCAAAGGCCTGGGCGCCGCCACTACGCTGGCGGGCCTGGGGCTTTGGCGGCCACTGGCCCAGGCCGCCGACGGCCGCGACCTGGCCGGCCAGCACTTCGAGCTGTCGGTCGGCCAGACCGCAGTCAACATCACCGGCCGCCCGCGCACCGCCCTGACCGTCAACGACAGCCTACCCGGCCCGCTGCTGCGCTGGCGCGAAGGTGACACCGTCAGCCTGCGCGTGCGTAACCGCCTCGCCCAAAGCACCTCGATCCATTGGCATGGCATCCTCCTGCCGGCCAACATGGACGGTGTGCCAGGCCTGAGCTTTGCCGGTATCGAGCCCGGCGGCGACTACCTTTACCAGTTCACCCTGCGCCAAAGCGGCACCTACTGGTACCACAGCCATTCCGGGCTGCAGGAGCAGGCCGGGGTGTATGGGGCGATCGTGATCGAACCCCGCGAACCCGAGGCGCATCAGTACCAGCGTGACCATGTGCTGCTGTTCAGCGACTGGTCGGACCAGCCCCCTGAACAGCTCTTGGCGACCCTGAAAAAACAGTCCGACGCCTTCAACTATCACAAACGCACGCTCGGCGATTTCATCGATGACGTGGCCGCCAATGGCTGGAGCACCACCGTCGCCGAACGCATGAGCTGGGCGCGCATGCGCATGAGCCCCACGGACCTGGCCGATGTCAGCGCAGCTACCTACACCTACTTGCTCAATGGCCAACCACCGGATGGCAACTTCACCTGCCTGTTTCAGCCGGGCGAAACCGTGCGCCTGCGACTGATTAACGCCTCGGCCATGACCTATTTCGACTTCCGCATCCCCGGCCTGACACTGACCGTGATCGCCGCCGACGGCCTGCCGGTGACACCCGTGAGCGTGGACGAACTGCGCATCGCCGTGGCCGAAACCTACGACGTGCTGGTGACCGTCGGCGACCTGCCCGCCTACACACTGTATGCCCAGAGCATGGACCGCAGTGGCTACGCGCGCGGCACCCTGGCCCGCGCCAACGGCCTGCAGGCCCCCGTGCCGCAACCCGACCCGCGCCCCGTACTGAGCATGGCCGACATGGGCCACAGCGCCATGGCAGGCATGGACCACAGCAACATGGCAGGCATGGACCATTCCAGCATGGCCACCCTGCAGCAACACCCACCCAGCGAAACCGGCAACCCACTGGTGGACATGCAGACCATGGCCCCACAGCCCAACCTCGCCGACCCAGGCATCGGCCTGCGCGGCAACGGCAGGCGCGTGCTGACCTACGCCGACCTGCGCAGCCCTTACCCCGACCCGGATGGCCGCGAACCCTCACGCGACATCGAGCTGCACCTGACCGGCCACATGGAGCGCTTTGCCTGGTCGTTCGACGGGGTCAAGTTCAGCGATGCCGAACCGTTGCGCCTGGCCTATGGCGAGCGGGTGCGCATCACCTTGGTCAACGACACCATGATGACCCACCCCATCCACCTGCATGGCATGTGGAGCGACCTGGAAGACGAACAGGGGCGCTTTCTGGTGCGCAAGCACACCGTCGACATCCCGCCTGGCAGCCGCCGCAGCTACCGAGTTACTGCCGACGCCCTGGGCCGCTGGGCCTACCACTGCCATTTGCTCTACCACATGGAGACCGGCATGTTCCGCGAGGTACGCGTCGATGAATGAGCTCAATAGCCGTCGCATCGTCACCGGTGTGGCCCTGGTGGCGCTGCTCGCCAGTGAACGCGCCATGGCCGCCGGCCTGCAGCACAGGGGCCACGGCGCCATGCCCATGGACCACAGCCAGATGAACCACGCAACGCCGCCTGCGCAACCACCGCGTACGCCGCTGCCGGTGCTCAGTGACGCCGACCGTCGCGCAGCCTTTCCGCCGCTTCCAGGGCACCAGGTGCATGACCGGGCGCTGAACGGGGCGGTGATCGTCGACCAGCTTGAATACCAGCACTTCGACAGCAGCGGCGCGTTGAACTGGAACGCAAACGCCTGGGTCGGCGGCGACATCGACCGCCTGTGGCTGCGCAGCGAAGGCGAACGCGAGCAGGGCAAAACCCACAAGGCCGAACTGCAGGCACTCTGGGGCCACGCCATCAGCCCTTGGTGGGAACTGGTCGGCGGCCTGCGCCAAGACTTCAAGCCCGCCAGCGGCCAGGCCTGGGGAGCCTTCGGTATCCAGGGGACGCCGCTGTATGGCGTTGAGCTGGAGGCCACTGCCTACGTCGGCGAGCGGCAACAGACCGCGCTGCGCCTGGAAGCCGCTTACGCTATGCTGCTGACCAACCGCTGGGTACTCGAACCCACCCTGGAAGCGAACGTTTTTGGCCGCGACGATAGGCGCCGCGAGCAAGGCACGGGGCTGGCCGACAGCGAAATCGGCCTGCGCCTGCGCTATGAAATCAGCCGTGGCTTCGCGCCGTACGTCGGGGTCAGTTTCAATCGCTTGCACGGCGACCGCGCCGACCAGGCCCGCGAAGACGGCGAAGACACCGGCCAGACCCGCCTGGTGGCCGGTATCCGCCTGCGTTTCTAAAGGAGTGTTTCACCATGCTGCACAAACACCTGCTGACCCTCGGTCTGCTGGCTATCACTGGCCTGGCCCAGGCCGCCGAGGCCATCGATGTCTACCGCGACCCCAACTGCGGCTGCTGCAAGGCCTGGATCAGCCACCTGCG
Source organism: Pseudomonas sp. SWRI50 (assembly GCF_014269095.1). Lineage (NCBI taxonomy): Bacteria > Pseudomonadati > Pseudomonadota > Gammaproteobacteria > Pseudomonadales > Pseudomonadaceae > Pseudomonas > Pseudomonas sp. SWRI50. The sequence continues at coordinate 42,762 of NZ_JABWRW010000023.1, forward strand.
CAACAACGGCTTCACCGTCAACGACCACGTCGAACCGAACATGAGCGCAGTCAAGCAACGCCTGGGCGTGGCACCGCGCCTGGCGTCATGCCATACCGGGGTGATCGACGGCAAGTTCGTCGAAGGCCATGTGCCAGCCGAACAGGTCCGCTTGCTGGCCAAACGCAGCGACCTCAAGGGCCTGGCCGTCCCCGGCATGCCCATGGGCTCGCCGGGCATGGAAATGGGTGACCACAAAGACGCTTACCAGGTCATCGGTGTGACCCAGGATGGCCAGGACACCGTGGTCGCCAACTACTGATGCTCAGCGAGTGGGCGCTGTTCTTCAGCGCCTTCGGCGCCGCCACCCTGTTGCCGTTGCAATCGGAGGCCGTGCTGGTTGGTTTGCTGCTGCGCCAGCCCGACGCTTGGCCGACCTTGTTGCTGGTGGCCACCTTGGGCAATGTGCTTGGCTCAGTGGTCAACTGGGTATTGGGCCGGGCCATCGAGCACCTGCGTGACAAGCGGTGGTTCCCGTTCAGCGCCCGCCAGCTCGAACGCGCGCAACAACGCTACCAGCGCTGGGGGCAGTGGTCGCTGCTGCTGAGCTGGATGCCAGTGATCGGCGACCCGCTGACCCTGATCGCGGGGATCATGCGTGAGCCCTTCTGGCGCTTTATGCTGCTGGTGACCCTGGCCAAGGCCGGCCGTTACGCCGTGGTGGCGATGATCACCCTGGGCTGGTTTCACGCCTGGTAACACCTTTGCCGCTTCAGGCGGTCAACTGGCTGATACAGTCGCCTATTCCTACATGGCCCTACACGGAGTGCCCCCATGCTGCGCGCAACCGCCCTGGCCCTTGCCTGCCTTGTCGGCGGCCCGGCCCTTGCTGCCGAGTCGCCCACCTACGGCAAACAACTCGAAGGGTTCAGCTACCCTCACCCGCTCAAGCATTTCGACTTCAGCTCCCAGGGCCAAGCCCTGCAGATGGGCTACATGGACGTACCCGCCCAAGGCCAGGCCAATGGCCACAGCGTGGTGCTGATGCATGGCAAGAACTTCTGCGCCGCGACCTGGGAAACCACCATCAATGCCCTGAGCAAAGCCGGCTACCGGGTCATCGCCCCGGACCAGATCGGCTTCTGCACCTCAAGCAAACCTGCGTATTACCAGTACAGCTTCCAGCAATTGGCGCATAACACCCACGCCTTGCTCGACCAGCTGGGCGTAAAGCAGGCCATTGTGCTTGGCCACTCCACCGGCGGCATGCTCGCGACCCGCTATGCGCTGATGTACCCGCAGCAAGTCGAACGCCTGGCGATGGTCAACCCGATTGGCCTGGAAGACTGGAAGGCCCTGGGCGTCCCCTACCGTACGGTGGACCAGTGGTATGCACGGGAGCTCAAGCTCGATGCCGCCGGGGTGCGTGAGTATGAGCGCAAGACCTATTACGCCGGGCGCTGGAAGCCGGAGTATGAGCGCTGGGTACAGATGCTGGTGGGCCTCAACCAAGGGCCGGGGCATGAAGCAGTGGCGTGGAACTCGGCGTTGATCTACGACATGATTTTCACCCAGCCGGTGTACCACGAGTTCAAGGACCTGAAGATGCCGACCCTGTTGCTGATCGGTGATCAGGACACCACGGCCATCGGCAGCGACATCGCGCCGCCAGAGGTCAAGGCACGTTTGGGCAAATACCAGGTGCTGGGGCCGCAAGTGGCCAAGCTGATCCCCCAGGGTGAACTGGTGACGTTCGAGGGTATGGGCCACGCGCCGCAGATCGAAGAGCCGGTGCGGTTCAACCGAACGCTGATCGAGTGGTTGGGGCGCTGAGTCGGCTAGCCCCCAACCTACTGAGCGGGCGCAACTGCCTTGGGCAAAATCTAAACTTATGCGCGATCACTGTGGGAGCGGGCTTAGCCGAAGCGTTGCAACTGCATCTCGCGTAAGCGGCTCAAGGTGCGTTGATACGGGAACGCCAAGTACCCTTGGGTATAAAGCGCGTCAAGCGGCACCTGCGCCTCCAGGTACAACGCCACCCGGCGGTCGTAGCATTCGTCGACCAGGGCAATGAACCGGCGCACCGCATCGTCCTTGGGCGACAGCGCCGGCAGCTCCCGGTCTCCTGCCGCGACCCGCGCCGCGCCATCCTCAGTACCGCGGGCAATCCGCCCGGCCCGTTGCTCGCCACCTAACGCTGGTACGCCTTCCAGCAGAATCGACGGGAAACGGTCGCACAGGGCCATGAACTCCATCGCCGCCAAGGGCTGCTCGCAGAGGTCGGTGAAGCGGCACCAGATGGCGTGCTCGCTGCGCCGGATGACGTTTATCTGCCTTGAGCCAATGGCCAGCGGCTGCTCGCTGCCGGGGTCAGCCGGGCTGAGTTGGTGGAACACTTCACCCAGCACGCCGCGCTCGCCGGCCTCAGTGACCCAGTAACGTTGCCGCACAGCGCCCGGATGCAGGCGATGGTCCTGCTCGCCGGCCACCGACAACACCCGCATGTGCCGTTCAATGGCGGCAATCGCGGGTAGGAAGCGGTCACGGTTGAAGCCATCACGGTAGAGTTGGTCGGGCGGTTGGTTAGAGGTGGCGACAATCACCACGCCCTGGTCGAACAACACCTGGAACAGGCGGCCGAGGATAATCGCGTCACCGATGTCATTGACGAACAACTCGTCGAAGCACAGTACGCGAATCTCCCGGGCCAGTTCACGGGCCAGGGCCAGCAGCGGGTCGGCGGTGCCGTTGAGCTGGAACAACCGCTGGTGCACCCAGGCCATGAAATGGTGAAAGTGCTGGCGCCGGCTGGGGTGTTGCAGGCAACGGTGAAACTGGTCCATCAGCCAGGTCTTGCCCCGGCCGACAGGGCCCCAGAGGTAGACACCCTGGGTCAGGCGGCCCTGTTCGATCGCCTCGAAACAGGCTTGCAACGCATCGACTGCGTGGGCCTGGGCGGGGTCATGGACATAGCCGTGGTCGGTCAGGGCTTGTTGGTAGAGGGTCTGCGGTTGGGCGGTCATGCCGCATTATCGGTACTGGCCCCATCGTCAGCAAGCCAACGCCGCTCCTGTGTGGGAGCAGCCTTGTGCTGCGAAGAGGCCAGTGCAGGCCACAACTATCTTAAGTGTCACCACCGGCCTCTTCGCAGCGCAAGGCTGCTCCTACACCGACCGTGCATGGCAGAAGCCAGCGCTTCAGCCCTCGCCCAGCCCCACTTTCAACAGCGCCCCGTCCTTGTCATCGGTCAACACGTACAGATACCCATCCGGGCCTACCCGCACATCACGGATACGCGCCTTGAGGTCCCCCAGCAAACGCTCTTCGTGCACCACCTTGTCGCCCTCGAGCTGCAGACGGATCAATTGCTGAGTAGCCAGCGCCCCAATGAACAGGTTGTGGTCCCACGCTTTGAACGTCGGGCTGTCGTAGAACGCCATGCCGCTGATGCCAGGGGACTTTTCCCAGACATGGTGCGGGTCGACCATGCCATCGACGTGCTTGCCCTTGGCCTCCGGGATCGGCAACAGCGAGTAATTGATGCCGTGGGTGGCAACCGGCCAGCCGTAGTTCTTGCCGGGCTGGGGAATGTTGATTTCGTCGCCGCCCCGTGGGCCGTGTTCGTGAGTCCAGAGCTTGCCAGTCCAAGGGTTGAGTGCTGCGCCCTGCTGATTGCGATGGCCGAACGACCAGATCTCGGAGCGCACGTTGTCTTTGCCGACGAAGGGGTTGTCTTTGGGTACTTCGCCGTCAGGCAAGATCCGCACGACCTTGCCTTGCAGCTTGTCGAGGTCCTGGGCAGTCGGCCGCTGGTTATTTTCGCCCAGGGCAATGAACAGGTAACCGTCTCGGTCGAATACCAGCCGCGAACCGAAATGGTTGCCCACCGAGAGCTTGGGCTGCTGGCGGAAGATCACCGTGAAGTTTTCTAGCCGTGCGCGGTCTTCGGACAACTGACCGCGGCCGACCGCCGTCCCTGCCTTGCCATCATTGCCCGCTTCGGCATAAGACAGGTAAACGGTGCGGTCCTTGCCGAACTCCGGCGACAACACCACGTCCAGCAACCCGCCCTGCCCTTCGGCCCAGACCTGAGGCACGCCACTGATGGGCGGGCCGACCTTGCCTTCGGCGTTGACTACCCGCAGGTTGCCGGGGCGCTCGGTCACCAGCATGTCCTTGCCGCCCGGCAAGAAAGCCAATGCCCAAGGGTTGCGCAGGCCATCGGCGACGGTGCTGACGGTCAATGGCCCTTCTTCGCTGGGGAACTGCTGCTCGGAAGCCGCGTGCGCCCACAGGGGCAGCAGCGCGGCAGCGGTCAAGGTGGTCAGCCAGGTAGCTCGGGTCATGCAGAATTCCTTTCGACGGGGCTTACGGCGCGCGTGGGTTATCGCGCGGCGGCCGGGTGGGTTCCAGATTGGGCGCTTGCTGCTGGCGGCGCAGGTTGTCGCCGTTGCCAATGCCGCGGTTGTCCAGCGAGGGCGTGCGCTGGTAGGGGTCGGTGGACGGGCCACGCACGGGCGGTGTGGCCGGCATGCTGCCCTGGCGGCTATTGGGGTTGGCGCGCTGGATCGGGCTGTTGTAGGGGTTGTTGTTGCTGGCCGCGAGTTGCAAGGGCGCAACCGGCGCTGCGCGCGCGGGCAGGCACAACGCCAAGCCAATGGCCAGGATTGGCAGTGCTAGGTTCATGCTTCACCTCCTGTACGAAATGCCGCGCCTTGTGCGTTGGATAGCCTAAGACGCGAGGGGTTCGCGGCAAAAGTGTGAAAGCGGCTGGAGATAATTCCTTATGTTTCAGTATGGACACCAAGGGGCTGCAGCGCAGCCCCGCCGGGCTCATTGGCCGCTGCGGAAGGCCATCCACAGGCGGTTACGCTGGCGCAAGTCGGACAGCGCCATGCTGCGGTCGGCGTACAACCGTTGACGCACCTGGGCTGGCGGGTAGATGTCCGGGTCGTTGCGCACGGCAGCGTCGACCAAGGGGGTGGCCGCTTGGTTGGCATTGGCGAAGAACAGCGTGTTGGTCAGCGCGGCGACCGAGTCCGGCTTGAGCATGAAGGCGATGAACGCGCGGGCTGCCTCGGGGTGTGGCGCGTCCTTGGGGATGACCAGGTAGTCCTGCCAGACCAAGGTGCCTTCCTGGGGGATGCGGTAGATCAGCTCGAACGGTTTGCCAGCACGGCGTGCCTGGTCGGCGGCCATCGCCGCATCACCGTTGTAGGTGAGCGCCAGGCACACGCTGCCATTGGCCAGGTCGCTGATCTGCCGGCCGTTGGCAACATAGCGCACAGAGGGCTGCAGCTGGTTCAGCAGTGCCTGCGCGGCGTCCAAGTCGGCCTTGTTCTGGCTGTAAGGGTCCTTGCCCAGGTAGTTCAAGGTCAGGCCGATCACTTCCTGCGGCGAATCAGGCATGGCGATGCCGCAATCCTTCAGGCGGCTGGCGTACTCCGGTTTGAACAACAGGTCGAGGCTGTCCAGCGGTACATCGCCCAGGCGCTGGCGCACGGCCTCGACATTCACCCCCAGGCCCAGCGTGCCCCAGGTGTAAGGCACCGCGTAGCGGTTGCCGGGGTCGGCCTCGGCCAGTTTGGCCAGCAAGTCCTTGTCGAGGTTGGCATACCCGGGCATGGCCTGGGCATCGAGCGGCTGCAGGGCCTTGGCCTTGAGCGCCCGGGCCAGCACGGTGGATGACGGCACCACCACGTCATAGCCGCTGCCACCGGTCAGCAGCTTGGTCTCCAGCACCTCGGTGGTGTCAAAGGTGTCGTAGCGTACCTTGTAGCCCGTTTCGCGCTCGAAGCGCTGGAGGGTTTGCGGGGCGACATAGTCGGCCCAGCTGTAGAGGTTGACGACCTTCTCCTGGGCTTGCAGCGGCAGGGCCAGGCACAGGAACAGCAGGCACAGCGATCGACGCATGACGGACACCTCGGCAAAGGGAGCTGTCCGTCACTGTAGTCCACACCACTCGCACCCTGCACGATTCGGGTAGGAGCAGCCTTGCGCTGCGAAGAGGCCAGTGGCAACAGCATAGATTTCCGCTGCTTGCACCGGCCTCTTCGCAGCGCAAGGCTGCTCCTACCTGAAACCCGCCATAGCTGTCAGTAAGCCATGCTCCAGGTCAGGGTGTAGGTGCGCCCACGGCCCTGGTAGTCATACAGGTACGCCGGGCCATAGGTCGGTGCGTAGAACAACGTCGCCCGCTGCCCCCAGACCGTGCTGTACTGCTTGTCCAGCAAATTCTGGATACCTGCGCTGAAGGTGCCGAAGCCGGTGTCCTGGCTGCCCAACAGGTCGAAGGTGGTGTAACCGTCGATCTCGTGGTCGGCATCGTCCTTGAGGGTGAACGCATGGTTGGCCTGCAGGCGGGCACTGCGGCCATCGCCCTTCCAGCCAACAAACGCCGTGGACTTGGACAGCGATGCATAACGGGCATCGCGTTTCATCCAGCCACCGTCGACGTCTTCTTCCTCGGAGCGGGTCAGGTGCAGCGTACCCCCGGCTTCCCAACCGCTCTGGAAGTGGCGGGTCAACGCACCTTCGACACCAAAGTCACGGCTCTTCTGCTCTTCGACATTGATGGTCAGCGTTTGCGAATCGACATTGATGATCTTGTCCGACCAGATGTAGTACAGCGCCGCCTGAGCGTCCCAATCCACGTCGGCATAGCGCCAGCCCAGCTCGACCTGGCGGCTCTTGATGCCGGCCAGCGGGTTGTCGGCGACGCTCAAACCCGGCTTGCCGTAATACTTGGCCGGGTCCGGCAGGTCGAAACCTTCACCGTAATTGGTCCACACCTGATGGCCATTCTTGAAGTCGTAGATGGCGCCGACGTTGTACAGGTTGACTTGGTAATCGTTGCTGCCGCCGGGTACGCCTTTGAACTCGCTGACATCCACGTCCATCTGCTGGCGCCGTGCGCCGCCGGACAAGGTCAGGTTGTCGGTGGCATGCCAATCGAGCTGGGCGTACACCGACACACCGTCAACCCGGTAGCTGGGGTAGCGCGCGGCCTTGCTGGCCTTTTCCATGTCCAGCCCACCGCTTTCGGATGAGGTCAGGGCGTCGAAGGTGGTCTGTTCGGCGTTGAAACGCTCGCGGTCCAGGTCGACGCCGTAGGTCAGCTTGAGCGTCTCCCACTGCTTGGCGAACAGGCCTTTGAGGCTTGTGACCTCGAAGTTCTGTTGTGATGCGGCGAAGTACACCCCGCGCGAACCGGTGGGTGTGGCGCGGTTGTAGTACGGGAACGGGTAGAAGTTGTCGTCTTCCTTGCGGTACGAGGCCTGCAGGTAGAAGTCTTGGCCCAGCACATCGGTGTGATGGTAGTTGGCGTTGAGCAACAGGCGCCGGGTACGTGGCTCCAGGTCAGAGGAATAGCCACTGCGCAGCTCAGCGTCTTCCAGGTCCGAGGGGGCGTTGTAGTTGAGGTTGGGGAAGTAGATGCCGGTGCTGCCGTGGTTGCCCGAGTCGTAGTACTGGGCCAGCAAGTCCAGGCTCTGCTCATCGGTCAGCTTCAGCCCCAGGGTGCCGAGCACGTCAAGGGTGCGGTTGTATTGCAGGTCGGTCTGGGTGTTGTCGATGAAGATCTGATCGCCAGCGCCGTCATAGAAGGCTTCGTTCTGTTCGCCGGAAATACCAAGGCGGGCACTGACCCGCTCGTTGCCGCCGCTGATCGACTGGGCGATGCGGGTGGCCAGGTCATCACTGTTGTTGAAGCCGCTGCTGGCACCCAGCTGGGTCTCGAAGCGGGCCGGGCCGGGCTCACCCTTCTTGGTCACGATATTGATGATGCCGCCGGTGGCGCCGCCGCCGTAAAGGGCGCTGGCCCCCGACAGCACTTCGACACGCTCGACGTTGAACGGCGAGATGCTGTCGAACTGGCGCGACAGGCCGCGCGAGCTGTTCTGGCTGACCCCGTCGATCATCACCAGCACATTGCGCCCGCGCATGTTCTGGCCATAGTTGGTGCGCCCTTCTGGCGCCAGGTCCAGGCCAGGCACCAGCTTGCCGATGGCTTCCTTGAGGCTCACGCCGCTGTCGATCTGCTCACGCAGCTGCTGCTGGTCGACCACCCAAACGGTGCCAGGGATTTCGCTGATCGCCGTGCTGGTGCGCGAGGCCACACTGACCTCGATGGGCTTGAGGTTGACGGCCTGCGGCGCGGCGTCCGCCTTGCGCAGGGTGACCGTGCGGGCGTCGCTGAACTGCCAGCTCATGCCACTGCCCGCCAGCAACTGCTGCAGTGCCTGCTCGATGCTGTAGCTGCCCTGCAACGCCGGGCTGTTCAGGCCCGCGACATCGTGGGTGGTGTACAGCAGGTGCAACCCGGCCTGGTCGGCGAAGGCCGTCAGTGCCTGGTCCAGCGCCTGGGCAGGCAGGTCCAGTTGCACTTGGCGGGCTTCCACCGGGGCCTGTTGCGCAACACTTGAGGCCATCGCCTGCAAGGGGCCGGCCAGCATGGCCAAGGCAGTGCAAGACAACATGGCGTGATGAAGGGGACCGCTGCGGCGGTGAACAGGCTTGAGCGTAAGGGCCACGAATGAGCTTCCAGACAAGTCGTAAATGAGAATGGGTTGCTGATCAGTCCCACTACGACGATCTGGCCTGGCTGAACTTGCAGCGGCAGATGAAAAATATTTAGATTATTTTTTACCGGCTCAGTGCACCACGGCCAACCACGGCAAATAGGTGACCTGCAGGCCATAACGTTGCTCAAGGGTGCGCAGCAGCGCCTGGGGTTCATCGAGGTCGAATACACCGCTGACTTCCAGGGCCGCCAGCTTCGTGTCAGACAGCAGAATACGCCCCTGTTGGTAGCGCTCAAGCTCCGCCAGCACCTGCCCCAGCGGCTTGCCGTTGAAGATCAGCTTGCCGCGCTGCCAAGCGGTCTGTGCACTGGCGTCAGGCGACACCGGTACGCTGCGCTCACCCACCGTGGCCTCGCCCTGGGCCAGTACCACGCGGCCATCGCGGCGCACGCTGAACGTCGCGCCCGTGCCGCGCACCGCCTCGCCTGCACTATCGACCACAAAGGGCCGTGGGTCACTGGCCGTCTCGAACAAGGCTTCGCCCGCATTGAGCACCACGCGGCGCTCGCGGTCGGTGAACGCGACGGTCAACGCACTGCCACTGTTCAGCAGTACCCGCGAGCCATCGGCCAGGGTCACCGCCTGCCGTTGCCCGAGGCCTGTGTGGTAGTCCGCTAGCCAGATAGGCGCCTGTTGCCAGCCGGTATAACCCGCGACCAACAGCGCCAGCGATGCTGCCAGGCCTGCGGCCCAGTGCCGTTTGCGTCGGGCAGGCGGTGCCGCGACAACCTGAGCGGTTGGGGTGTGGCCGAGGTCCAGCCACAGAGCCTCTGCCTCACGCGCGGCCTCGGCATGCGCCGGGCTCAGTGCGCACCAGCGCTGGTAGCGCGCGTGGTCCGCCGCACTGGCGTTGCCCGAATGCAACAACACCTGCCAATCGAGGGCATCGTCAGAGAGGTCGCTGAGCGGTTGGGCGGCTGGCATGGCGTAAGGCTCAGTCATGGTTGTGTTTGAGCCAGTCACGGCAATGGCGCAGCGCCTGGCCGATGTATTTTGCCACCATGCTCTCGGAAACGCCCAACCGTTGTGCAATCTGCGCCTGGGTCAGGCCTTCGACGCGGTTGAGCAACAGGGCCTGGCGGGCATTGCTGGACAGTTGCAACAGCGCCTCATCGAGTATCTGCAAGCGCTCGCGGGCGAGCAGCGTGGCCTCGGGCGCAGGCGCCGGGCAGGCTACCTCGCCAGTGCCATCGGTATCTTCGTGGCGGGCGGCGATACGCTGTTCACGGCGCAAGGCATCGATCGCCAGGTTGCCCGCCACCCGGAAGATGAAGCTGCGTGCATGCAGCACCGGCACGGCCTGCTCGTCGATCTTCACCAGCTTCAGGTACGTCTCCTGCGCGACGTCGGCAGCACGCTGCCGGTCGCTCATGCGCCGAGTCAGGAACAGCAAGAGGTCGTCGTAGTGCTCCTGGAAACTCGCCAGCAGACCAGACACGGGAGACGTCAGCATGGGGTAGGAGAAAGGCCAGTAAGAGGGATTGTCGGGCGTTAATGAGAAACAGTATCTTTCATTAGACGCGCTACTTTCAACGTCAACGCGCATTTGCCACACTGGCGGTTGAATTTTTCAGGCAAGGTTGCAACCCATGACTGCCCGATTGCACCGCTGGTTGCTGATACTGCTGATGGCTTACGGCCTCAGTGCCTGCGCCTTGTTCCAGGCGCGTGACCCACTGAATATCAACGTGATTGGCATCGAACCGCTGCCCGGGCAGGAGCTGGAACTGCGCATGGCGGTGAAGATACGTGTGCAGAACCCCAACGAAACCGCGATCGATTACAACGGTATCGCGCTCGACCTGCAGGTGAACGGCCAGCCGCTGGCCGCCGGTGTCAGCGACCAGCAGGGCCACATAGGCCGTTTCGACGAGGCGGTCATCGTGGTGCCGGTGAGCGTGACCGCGTTCTCCTTCCTGCGCCAGGCCTATGGCCTGGGCCAGCGGAGTTCGCTGCAAGGGCTACCCTATGTACTGCGCGGCAAATTGGCCGGTGGGCTGCTGGGCACCGTCCGCTTCACCGATGAGGGCACGCTGGACCTGCCCAAGGCAGCCGGCACCTACTGGTAGAGCACTCAGCGATTGCTGTTGGCGGCGGCCATCATCTTGTTGACTTCGCTGCGCACCATGCTGGCGTATTCGGGCGGCGACATGGCCTCAAGTTCAGCCCGCACCCATTCCGCCCATTTACCCTTACGCCGTGGCTTTTCGGAGATAAGCCGGGCGGCTTCGCCCTTGGCCTTGCCCAGGTTGCTCTGCCACAGTTCGAACAACCGCGCCTTCTCTGCCTCGATCTGCGCCCGTTCCTCGAAGCTCTTGTTGGCCAGATTGAAACTCATTGAAGGTACCTGCCTGCTGAAAATGGCCGCTATCTTACACCGTAGCGGCGCGTCATCGGAAAGCCGGCGCAACTTTCCCGACGCACCGGCATCCATTGTTCACCCCCCCATTGACGAGGATGAGTTCATGGCCCGAAAAAACGCCGTACAAGCCGCCAGCGATCAGATCAAGGATCAGGTCTTCAGCGAACTGCAGTCACTGATCGAAGAATCCGAAAAGCTGCTCAACGACAGCGCTGCCCTGGTTGGCGAGGAGGCCGAAACCCTGCGCGCGCAAGTCAGCCTCAAACTGCGCCAGGCTCGCCAGGCCGCGAGCAACGTACGTGACAAGGCTCAACCGGTGGTGGATGCCACCCAGGACTACATCGGCGGCCACCCTTGGCAGACCGTCGCGGTGTCCGCAGGCTTCGGCCTGGTGGTCGGCCTGCTATTGGGTCGCCGCTACTAAGCCCTTTTATGAACGCAGTGCCGCCTGAACGGCTTCAGGCGGCCTGCGCCATTGGGATGCCGCTATGAAAGCGCAATTCCTGGTCCGGTGACTGGATCAGCTCGGCTTCTGCCTCACGTACCAGCTCAACCCTGCGGGCGATGTCCGCTTCTTCGCCATACTGATGGGCCAGCTTCAGGTAGCCCTGGTAATGGCGCGCTTCACTCTTCAACAGGCCGTGGTAGAACGTGCCCAGTTCTTCATCCAGGTGCGGCACCAGCGCGGCAAAGCGCTCGCAACTGCGTGCTTCGATAAAAGCCCCCACCACCAAGGTATCGACCAGTTTGACCGGCTCGTGGGCACGTACCAAGCGGCGCAAGCCGGAGGCATAACGCCCGGCCGACACTGGCCGCAAGGGCACGCCCCGGCGCTTCATCAGGCGCAGCACCTGCTCGTGGTGCACCAGCTCTTCACGGGCCAGGCGCGACATCATGTTGATCAGATCCAGGTGCGTGTTGTACTTGGCGATCAGGCTCAGGGCAGTGCTGGCGGCCTTGAACTCGCAGTTCTTGTGGTCGATCAGCAGGGTTTCCTGGTCGGCAAGCGCCGCTTCGATCCAGGCATCTGGGGTCGGGCAGCCAAGAAAGGCGTCGATTTCGGGGATCAAGGACATAAGCGTGCAACCAGACAGAACAGGCAGGGCCGGCGATTATACCGGCGGCAACCGGCAGCGCCAGTGACTATGCTTGATGTACATCAAGCGGCGACGGGTGAGGCGCCGACTATAGTCAGGCACTGGTCGCCATCTTTGAAGGGAGCTCACGCCCATGCAAGCCGTCCGCAGCATCCTCGTCGTCCTCGACCCCGCGCATGCCCACAGCCGGGCCTTGACCCGTGCCAAGCTGATCGCAGGCGTGACCGGCGCGCGCCTGCACCTGTTGATGTGCGACAAAAAGCAGGATCACAGTGCGTTGCTCAGCCTGCTAAGCAGCCAGTTGCACGATGACGGATACGACAACGTCACCCATGAGGCGGCCTGGCGTGACAACCTGCACGACACCATCATCTATGTGCAGCAAGCCGAGGGCTGCGAGCTGGTCATCAAGGAGCATCGGCCGGACAACCCGCTGAAAAAGGCACTGCTGACCCCCACCGACTGGAAGCTGCTGCGCCTGTGCCCCAGCGCGGTGCTGATGGTAAAAAGCGAGCGGCCGTGGACCGGCGGGGTGGTTCTGGCGGCGGTGGATGTCGGTAACCAGGATGAGGACCACCGCCTGTTGCACGCGAGTATCATCGACCATGGCTATGCGATTGCCGGCCTGGCCAAAGGCGATTTACACGTCATCAGCGCACACCCCTCCCCCATGCTGTCCGCCTCGGACCCGACCTACCAGCTCAGCGAGACCATCGCCGAACGCTACCGGGAAGCCTGCCGCGCGTTTCAGGCCGAGTTCGACATCAGCGATGACCGCCTGCATGTCGCCGAAGGCCCGGCGGATGTGCTGATTCCCTACACCGAGAAACAATACAATGCCGTGGTGACGGTGATCGGCACGGTGGCCCGGACGGGTATTTCCGGGGCATTGATCGGGAATACCTCCGAGGTGGTGCTCGATTCGCTCGAAGGGGATGTGCTGGTGCTCAAGAGCGAAGAAGCGATTGCCCACCTGACAGAGCTGGCCCGCGGTTGAAGCATGTGTGGCCCTTGTAGGAGCAGCCTTGTGCTGCGAAGAGGCCGGTGACAGCAGCATAGATTCACTGAGCTGTCACCGGCCTCTTCGCAGCACAAGGCTGCTCCTACAAATACAAAGGGCGGCGCGTTTACACCAGCGCCTCGCGCACTTTCGGGTCCAGCCCTTCCCCCGGATGGGCCTCGCTCCACGCCAGCAACTGCCGGCGCATCGCCGGCGTCCAGAAGCTCTGGATGTGCTGCCTCACCCCTTGCACCGCCAGCTGCCGGTTCGGTTCGCTGTCAAAATAATGGGCAATTTGGTTGGCCATCTTGACCAGGTTGTCATTGCTCATCGGCGCACCTCGGCTTTCTCTTGCTGCTCGGCAGTACGGCGCTCTTTGAGCAGGCGGCGCTGTTCGTCGCTGAAGTCCTGGTAACGCTTCTGCCATTCAGACGGGTGGAACACTTTCACCACCTCCACCGCCGTGACTTTATATTCAGGGCAGTTGGTGGCCCAGTCGGAGTTGTCGGTGGTAATCACGTTGGCCCCCGACTCAGGGAAGTGGAACGTGGTGTACACCACCCCCGGCGCCACCCGCGCACTGACCTTGGCGCGCAGCACCGTCTGCCCGGCGCGGCTGCCGATACCGACCCAATCGCCATCGCGGATGCCACGGCTTTCGGCGTCGGTGGGGTGCAGCTCAAGGCGGTCGGCGTCATGCCAGGCGACGTTGCCAGTGCGGCGGGTCTGGGCACCGACGTTGTACTGGCTGAGGATACGCCCGGTGGTCAGCAACAGCGGGTAGCGGCTATTGACCTTCTCGTCGGTCGGCACATAGCCGGTGAGCATGAAGCGCCCTTTGCCCCGCACGAACTGGTCGATATGCATGGTCGGCGTGCCATCGGGCGCGGCATCGTTGCACGGCCACTGCAGGCTGCCATGGCGGTCGAGCTCGGCGTAGCTGACGCGGTGGAAGGTCGGCGTCAGGCGCGCGATCTCGTCCATGATCTCGGCCGGGTGGCGGTACTGCATCGGGTAGCCCAAGGCGTTGGCCAGGGCCACGGTCGCTTCCCAGTCAGCTTTGCCGGCCAGGGGTTCCATGACCTTGCGCACCCGCGAGATACGGCGTTCGGCGTTGGTAAAGGTGCCGTCCTTTTCAAGGAACGAACTGCCCGGCAGGAACACGTGGGCGAACTTGGCCGTCTCGTTGAGGAAGATGTCCTGCACCACTACACATTCCATGGCCAGCAAGGCGGCCGTGACGTGCTGGGTGTTGGGGTCGCTCTGGGCGATGTCCTCACCCTGGCAGTACAGCGCCTTGAAGCTGCCATCCAGGGCCGCCTCGAACATGTTGGGGATGCGCAGGCCTGGGTCTGGCTGCAACGTTACCCCCCAGGCCTGCTCGAACTCGGCACGCACACCTTCGTTGGAAATATGCCGGTAGCCAGGCAGTTCATGCGGGAACGAGCCCATATCGCACGAGCCCTGCACGTTGTTCTGCCCGCGGAGCGGGTTCACCCCTACCCCTTCGCGGCCGATGTTGCCGGTGGCCATGGCCAGGTTGGCGATGCCCATCACGGCGGTGCTGCCCTGGCTGTGCTCGGTGACCCCCAGGCCGTAGTAGATGGCCGCGTTGCCACCGGTGGCGTACAGCCGTGCGGCGGCGCGGATCTGCTCGGCAGGCACGCCACAGACCGGGCCGAGTAGTTCTGGCGCGTTCTCTGGCTGGCTGACGAAGTCGCGCCAGCGGGCGAAGTCCTCGGTCTCGCAGCGGGCGTCGATAAAGCGCTGGGCCAGCAAGCCTTCGTTGACGATCACATGGGCCAGGGCGTTGAGCATGGCCACGTTGGTACCGGGGCGCAGTTGCAGGTGCAGCTCGGCGCGGGCGTGGGGCGAGTCGACCAGGTCGATACGCCGTGGATCGATGACGATCAGCCGCGCGCCCTGGCGCAGGCGGCGTTTAAGCTGCGAGCCAAACACCGGGTGGGCATCGGTGGGGTTGGCGCCGATCACCAGCACCACGTCGGCCTGCATCACCGAATCGAAGCTCTGCGTGCCCGCCGATTCACCGAGGGTCTGCTTGAGGCCATAGCCCGTGGGCGAATGGCACACCCGCGCGCAGGTGTCGACGTTGTTGTTGCCAAACGCCGCACGCACCAACTTCTGTACCAGGTAGGCTTCTTCGTTGGTGCAGCGGCTGGAGGTGATGCCGCCGATGGAATCACGCCCGTACTTGAGCTGGATGCGGCGGAACTCGCTGGCGGCGTAGGTTACCGCCTCGTCCCAGCTGACTTCTTGCCAAGGGTCTTCGAGGCGCTTGCGGATCATTGGTGTGGTGATGCGGTCCGGGTGGGTGGCATACCCCCAGGCGAAGCGGCCTTTGACGCAAGCGTGGCCATGGTTGGCGCCGCCGTTCTTGTCCGGGACCATGCGCACCAGCTGGTCGCCCTTCATCTCGGCACGGAACGAACAACCGACACCGCAATAGGCGCAGGTGGTAATCACCGCACGCTCAGGCTGGCCGAGCTGCACCAGGCTTTTTTCGGTCAGGGTCGCGGTCGGGCAGGCCTGTACGCAGGCGCCGCACGACACGCACTCCGAGGCCAGGAAGTTGTCCCCGCCAGCGGCCGCTACCCGCGAGTCGAAGCCGCGGCCAGTGATGGTCAGGGCGAAGGTGCCCTGGATGTCTTCACAGGCGCGCACGCAGCGGCTGCAGACGATGCACTTGCTCGGTTCATAGTCGAAGTACGGGTTGGAAACGTCCTTTTTCTCGGCCAGGTGATTGGCGCCGTCATAGCCGTAGCGTACCTCGCGCAGGCCGACCTGGCCGGCGACGGTCTGCAGTTCGCAGTTGCCGTTGGCCGAGCAGGTCAGGCAGTCGAGCGGGTGATCGGAGATGTACAGCTCCATCACATTGCGCCGCAACCCCGCCAGGCGCGGGGTTTCGGTGCGCACCACCATGCCTTCGCTGACCGGGGTGGTGCACGACGCCGGGTAACCGCGCATGCCTTCGATTTCCACCATGCACATGCGGCACGAACCGAACGCCTCGAGGCTGTCGGTGGCGCACAGTTTGGGGATGCTGGTGCCAAGCATGGCGGCGGCGCGCATGACCGAGGTGCCAGCAGGCACGCTGATGGCACGGCCGTCGATGTTCAGGCTGACCTGCACCTCGCTGTCGCGTGCTGGGGTGCCAAGGTCGGACTCGGGGTCGAAGAAATTGATCACTGCGCGGCCTCCGTGTGGGTCAGCCCGAAATCGGCGGGGAAGTACTTGAGCGCGCTGGCCACCGGGTAAGCGGTCATCCCGCCCATGGCGCACAGCGAGCCGTACTGCATCGTGTCGCACAGGTCGCGCAGCAGCAGGGCCTGGTCGTGGCGTTCGGTGAAATCGGTGGTGGCGATCAGCCGGTCCACCACCTCCATGCCACGGGTCGAGCCGATGCGGCACGGTGTGCACTTGCCGCACGATTCTTCGGCGCAGAACTGCAGGGCGAAGCGGGCCATGCTGGCCATGTTCAGGGTGTCGTCCGCCACCACCACACCGCCGTGGCCGAGCATCGCGCCCATGGCAGCGAAGGCCTCATAGTCCAGCGGCGTGTCGAAGTGGCTGGGCGGCACCCAGGCGCCGAGCGGGCCGCCGACTTGTGCGGCCTTCAATGGCCGGCCGCTGGCGGTACCACCCCCGTAGCCTTCCACCAGCTCGCGCAGGGTCAGGCCAAACGCGCGCTCCACCAGGCCACCGTGGCGGATGTTGCCCGCCAGCTGGAACGGCATGGTGCCCAACGAACGGCCCATGCCGAAATCGCGGTAAAACGCCGCGCCCTTGGCCAAAATGATTGGCACAGACGCCAGGGTGAGCACGTTGTGCACCAGCGTCGGCAAGCCGAACAGGCCCTGCAGGGCCGGCAGGGGCGGCTTGGCCCGGACGATCCCGCGTTTGCCTTCGAGCGATTCCAGCAACGCGGTTTCTTCGCCGCAGATATAAGCGCCAGCACCGACCCGGACTTCCAGGTCGAAGGCCTGGCCGCTGCCGGCCACGTCATCGCCCAGGTAACCGGCGTCGCGGGCTATGGCAAAGGCCTGGTCGAGCACGCGAATGGCGTCCGGGTATTCCGAGCGCACGTAGATGTAGCCTTTGTCGGCACCCACGGCGAGGCCAGCGATGATCATGCCTTCGATCAGCAGGAACGGGTCGCCTTCCATCAGCATGCGGTCGGCGAAGGTACCGGAGTCGCCTTCGTCGGCGTTGCAAACCACATACTTTTGCCCAGCCCCGGCATCACGCACGGTGCGCCACTTGATACCCGCCGGGAAGGCGGCGCCACCCCGGCCACGCAGGCCAGAATCAAGTACGGCAGCGACCACCTCGGCACCGTCCAAGGCCACGGCGCGCTCCAGCCCGGCAAAACCGCCATGGGCGCGGTAGTCGTCCAGCGACAGCGGCCGGGTCACGCCGGCACGGGCGAACAGCAGGCGTTGCTGGGATTTCAGATAAGCGATGTCTTCAACCAGCCCCAAGGCCAGGCCATGGGCCTGGGGCTGGCCGGCCAAGGCATCGAGTAGCGCCGGCACATCGTCCGCAGTCACCGGGCCGAAACCCTGGCGCCCTTGGGCGCTGTCGCATTCGACCAGCGGCTCCAGCCAATACAGCCCACGCGAACTGGTGCGCTGGATATCGACCGCCAACTGCCGGCGCTCGGCCTCGCGTTGCAGGGCCTCGGCAACCTGGTCGGCACCCACGGCACGGGCCACCGAATCGCAGGGGATGTACACCTTCAGCATGTTTCGCCCTCCAGGCAACCGTTCACCAGGGCACGCAGGCGCTCAGGCGTGAGCCGCGCGTGCAGTTGGCCGTCCAGTTCCAGCGCGGGCGAGCAGGCGCAGGCGCCCAGGCAATACACCGGACGCAGGCTGATAGCGCCGTCGGCGCTGGTGCCATGGTCGTCCAGTGCCAGTTGGTCGCGCAGTTGCGCGGCCAGGGCCTCGGCGCCACGGCTCTGGCACGACTCGGCCCGGCACAGGCGCAGGGTATGGCGTGCCGGCGCGGTGGTGCGGAAATCGTGGTAGAAGCTGATCACCCCGCGCACCTCGGCCAGGCTGAGGTTCAGGGCATGGGCAATTTCAGGGACGGCCGCATCCGGCACGAAGCCGATGTCTTGCTGAATGGCGTGAAGGATCGGCAACAGGGCGCCGGGGGTGTCCTTTTCACGGGCCAGGATGCTGTGGATCAAAGGCAGGTGGAGCAGTTCATCAGGCATACAGCGGACCTCGGCATCACGGACCCTGCCTGTGTTGTTGTAGGGGCAGGTGTCCGGCGTGTTCTGCTGCGGCGTGCCGGCCACGTCACGGTTGCGGGGTGTCGGCAGCCTCCTTGCCCACGGCCGTGCGTCTGCGCGCACTGGTCCAGGAGCATCCTGCAAGCATGGCACTTGTGGCGCCGGAGGGTTGCATGCGAACGACCAGGCGCATCCTGAAACCGACGTGAGGTTCAGGCTGTTTCGGTTGCCCCGCTTTGCAGTCCGTCAGCCCAGCACGACATGCGGCACAAACCGCGAACTGTCTTTGGTAATCAGCGAATCATCCTCACGAATCCCCATCCCTGCCGCCTTGTCGCCGACCACCCACGAACCGATCAGCGTGTAGCTGTCGCCAAACCTGGGCAGCGGCGCAAACCCTTGCAGGATGTACGGTGCGTCGTCATAAGGGCCGTCTTCGAAGACCCGCTGCCCCGTGCCGGTGCGGATATCGACGTTGGCCCCTTCCCGCGAGAAATACGGCTTGCGCACCCACCCTCTAGGCACTGGCCGCGAAGGGTTGTCATCGACGAAGGCTGGCAACAGATTGGGGTGCCCTGGGTACCACTCCCACAGCAACGGCAAGATGCCCTTGTTGGAGATCAGCGCCTTCCAGGGCGGCTCGACGAACTGCGTGTCGCACCCCGGGATAGCCCTGCCGAAGTCTTCGCGGAAGATATGCTCCCAGGCATGCAGCTTGAACAGCCGCGGGATCGGCCGCCCCTCCAGGTCGACGAAACGCCCCTCGCCATTCAGGCCGATGTCCTCCAGGTCGATGTGCCGGGTATGAATACCTGCGTGGGCGGCCATCTTGCGCAGAAAATCCGTGGTGCCACGGTCTTCCACCGAGCCCGAGATGGTCGAGAAGTAGAACGTGCCCTGCCCCGGCTGCGCGGCAAACGCCTGCACCAGGTCTTCGGCCAGGGTATTGAACTGGCTGGCCTGCGCGGGCAGAACGCCTCGCTGGATCTGTTCTTCCAGCCAGATCAGCTGAAACGCCGCGGCTTCGTACAACGAAGTCGGCGTGTCGTAGTTGGCCTCGATCAGTTTCGCCGGGCCATGGCCGTCATAGCTGAAATCGAAACGCCCATAGAGGTGCGGCTGCCGCGCCAGCCACGATTGCCGCACCAGGTCGAAGAATGCCGGTGGAATCGCCAGGCGTGCCATCAGCACCTCACTGTCGACGATGCGCCCGACAGCCTCCAGGCACATCGCGTGCAGCGCCTCGGTCGGGGCCTGCAGGTCCCGCTCGACCTGGGCCTGGCTGAACTGGTAGTAACCCCGTTCATCCCAGTAACGCTCGCCGTCGAGGGTGTGGAAGGCAAAGCCTTCTTGCTGGGCTGTCTTGCGCCAGCCTGGGCGCTCTGCGAGTGCGACCTTGCGCATGATCACCCCCCGAAGAAGCTACCGGACTTGCCGCCCCAGCCGCTTCGAGCCGTCGCCTGGCTGCCAAACCCACCCCGCGAGATGGACGCAGACACCGCCGAGCGCGACGCGCTGCGGCCTGAGGCGCCATAGCTACCGCCGCCGCCGGAGCCACCGCCGCTGCTGCTCTGTTCGTCTTTGTTGCTGCGCTGAATGCCCCCGGCCGTGCCGTAGCGCTGCCCAAGCAGGCCATTACGCTGCCCGGCACCCTCGCGATACGCATACAGCGGCTGCGCGCGGTAACGGCGGTCGGCGCTGCTGGCCATCTGCCCAAGTAGCATGCCAGCCACTACGGCGGTAGCGACATGGCCATAACCGCCGCCCTGGGCGTGCGCCGCATCGACCTGGGCCTGGGTCACCTCGCCGGTGGTCTCCAACGCGAACCCACTCATGCGCGGCATGTACCGGCCACCGACGCTGATCTGGCAGCCATCAGGGGAAAATTCTGCTTCGCAGGCGGGCTTGGACACATAGGTCGGCGTGGTACGCCGGTACTCGGCCAGCGCCTGTTTGTAGGCATCGTTGCAGGCCTTCTCCGGCACCTTGTCGCTGACACAGGCTTCGACACTGTCGTAGTTCACCTGCTGGCTGACGGTGTAAATCTCCTCCTGCGGGCTGCACGCGGTCAGGGCCAAGGGCAGCGAGCTGGCCAGTACCAGCTTGACGGAGCTGCGTCTCATTGGGGGTTTCATGGGAGCTCCTTGGGCGTCAGGCCGACGGGGTCATGCAGGCCGAATTGAGGAAGCCGACGCTGATCGCCACGCTGGCAGCGTAGATGGCCGCGGCCAACTCGCCCGCGGCGATACGCCTGGACAGGTCGCGCAGCACCAGGCTGGTAATGCCAAAGGCAATCAATTGAACCACAGCGGCGATCACGACCCAGGCCACGAAATCCAGGATGCCAACGCTGTAGGCAATGATATTGCTGGCCGGCAGCGAGAAGCCGATCAGCGAGCCGCCCAAGGCAATGGCCGCGGCCGGGTTGTTCTCACGAATGAGCGCGAACTCCCGGTGCGGGGTAAGGCGGGTGTAGATGAACTGGAACAGCCAGAACAGCAACAGTGCCACGCTGATATAGAGGATGAAGCCAGTCACTGCAGAGGCATTGAGCGACAGGCGTAGCGCGTCGAGCATGGTGAGTCCTTGTCAGGTTACGTGAAAGTCCGTGGGGAACAGGGTGATGCCGAGCGAGGTGGTGAGGGTGGCCTTGCCCGCCTCGTCTTCCTCCGCCGACAACAGCAGAAATTCGCGGCGCTCAGGCAGGCCAGTGTCGCGAGCGTAGAGCATTGAGAGGTGCTGGATGCCATAACGGGCGTCGGGGCTGACCACCCGCTCGTACAACGGCACCAGCCTGGCCTGGCCCGGCTCACGGCCCCACTGGCGGGAATACAGACAGCCGTCGTGTTCGTAGATCGGCAGGCCGACCTTGGACTGGCTACCGACAAGGCGCTGAAGGTGCGCCTCATCGTGGAGGGCTACGGCGCTGTGATAACCGAACAGCACGCTATCGCCCACCTTGTCGCCGTTCATCAGCACTTGCAGCCAGTAGTCTTCGTTGTCCAGGTAATACCGCAGCAGGTGCACCGAATCGCCGAGGTCGACCTCGCCGGTGGCCCAGACCGTTTCCGGGCCGGGAACCTGCAACGCTGAATAACCCTCGAGCAGTGGCTTGAGTGATGCGTCGGGTATGAACCGGCGGCCGTTGAGCAGGCCGAAGGGCGGGTTGGTACTGGGCGAAAGCGGCATCGAACCTTTCCTGAAGCGGGGCAATCCTTGCGAGGGGCGATACCTTAACGGGTTTGGCCGATTGAGCCAATCCAAGCACTGTTTGCATTGATGTCAGGCGCGGCCCTTGTAGGGCCGTGCCTGGCAGGCCTCACGCCACCGCTTTTTCCACCCGGCGCCCGGCCTCCAGCTCGCGCACCAGCGGCAACACATGCTCACCGAAGTACGCCACCTCCTCCTGGAAATGCAGGAACCCTGAAAGGATCAAATCCACCCCCACCGCCTTCAGCGCAACAATGCGCTCGGCAATCTGCAGCGGTGTGCCGATCAGGTTGGTCTTGAACCCATCGTTGTACTGCACCAGGTCCTCGAAGCTGGAAGTAGCCCAGTTGCCCTCGCCTTCCGGGCTGGCCGCCCCGGCGTTCTTGACCTCATGCCCAAACGCCTTTACCGCCTCGGGGTTGGCCTTGTCGATGATCTCCTGCAACACCGCCCGTGCCTCTTCCTCGGTGTCGCGGGCAATGATGAAGGCATTCACCCCCACCTTGATCGCATGGCCGTTGGCGGCGGCCTTGGCACGCAGATCGTCGACCTGGGCCTTGATCCCCTCCACGGTATTGCCATTGGTGAAGTACCACTCCGACACCCGCGCCGCCATGTCCCGCGCTGCTCGCGAACTGCCACCCTGGAAGATTTCCGGGTGCGGCTGCTGCAGGGGTTTGGGCTTGAGGGTGTAGTCCCGGAAGCGATAGAAATCGCCGTTGAAGGTGAAATTGTCTTGGGTCCAGATGCCCTTCAGCGCACGGATGAACTCCTCTGAACGGCGGTAGCGCTCGTCATGGTCCAGCCACGGTTCGCCGATGGCGTGGAACTCGCCCTTGAACCAGCCCGACACCAGGTTGATGGCGATCCGGCCCTGGGTGAACTGGTCGATGGTTGCCAGTTGCTTGGCCGCCAGCGCCGGGTTCCATGGGCCTGGAAGGATGGCCGCGATGACCTTGAGCTTCTCGGTGGCGGCCAGCAGCGCATGGCTGATGGTGACCGACTCGTGCTGGTTGTCGGCACCATAACCGGCAGTGAAACGGATTTGCGACAGGGCGTAGTCAAAGCCCGCCTTTTCGGCGATCTGCGCCAGTTTACGGTTGTAGTCGATGTCCCAGCTGGTGCGCTGCTCGATGGTGCTCACCACCAGGCCACCGCT
Source organism: Pseudomonas sp. SWRI50 (assembly GCF_014269095.1). NCBI lineage: Bacteria > Pseudomonadati > Pseudomonadota > Gammaproteobacteria > Pseudomonadales > Pseudomonadaceae > Pseudomonas > Pseudomonas sp. SWRI50. Next base: position 65,408 of record NZ_JABWRW010000023.1, read on the forward strand.
GACGTTGGGGACCCAGTAGGCGAACTTGATTGGGGCTTGGCTCATGGGGAGGCTCCTTGGCTGTCCTCGAAGGGTTGAAGGAGACAACGCAGCAACCGTGCCAAACGAAAATAGCGTTGCGCCTCAATGGGATAGCCAACAGCGCAGACGGGGCGCGGTGCCCTCTAGGCAGCAGACTGTCGAAACACTGTTGCGGGGCCAACACGGCTAGCAGCGACTGGGAGTGTTCTTGCCAATACCACCTTCGGAAAAGATCTTCATTGTTTACACCCTCACTGTTGAGCGCTGACGCATCAGCGGTGCTTGCGCATGCCCATGTGCGCATCGTCCATCAGCGCCTTGGCCATTTCGCAAAGAAAGTGCGAGGCCCAGACCAGCACAGGTTCGTCGTCCATTACGCCGATGAACGAGGCTCGTCTTGAGCAGTCCATCAGCACCGACGCCTGCTCGATGGCATGGTCGCAGCAGTTGCCGGGTTCTACGCGAAACAGGCGCTTGCCCTGTATCACGCCGTCCAGGCACGACGCGGAGCCTATGGTCAAACCCAGCGTGCCGGTGCGTTCTGGTAATACCTTGTCCATTGCCTATCCCCCTGCGCTGTCGCGCTGAAAACAACGTTCGCAAGCGCGTCGACGCCCCCTGTAGGAGCGGGCTTGCCCGCGAAGGGCTGTAAAGCAGCCCCGGCATCGGTGAACGTCAATGCAGCGTCTGCATGTGCGGCTTGGCCGTGAGTTGCACCTGCGCAACCGCCGATTCCAGCAATGTGCGCACAGCTTCCATTTCGTGCATGACGGCCAGGGTCATGATGGAGGCAGGCGACTTGGGAAGCGTGGAGACGGCGTGGTGGCGGCTACGTGCGGGCCTGCAAGACCGGACTTGGAGGTCAATTGCCCGGCTGGCCCGAAGGCCACCCGCACGCAGCCACCATTGAACTAAGCCAACAGCAAACTGAGACCAATCCAAGCAACGGGCTTGCAGACCCGGTCGTTGAATATGCAACGACCCAGCGAGACTAGGGGGCTCAGCTTTCCATCGCAATGACGCAATGGCCTGCAAAGAGTTATTCAGAAACGCCCTACAAAGAAGAGCCAAAGTCTGATCATTTCCGGTAGCTCTGTATCAATTTCGTGCCGCATTTTTCCCGCTTGCCTAATACATATGGAAATCCGTATATTCAATTATCCATATGTAAAGAGCACCTCCATGATCACCCCACCCGAGGTCTTCAAGAACCTGGCCGACGAGACCCGCGCTCGTGCCACCCTGCTCATCGCCAACCTAGGCGAGCTCTGCGTTTGCGAGCTGATGTGCGCGCTCGACGACAGCCAGCCGAAAATCAGCCGCCATCTCGCCCAACTGCGAAGCAGCGGCCTGTTGCTGGATCGCCGCCAAGGCCAATGGGTGTATTACCGCCTCAACCCGAACCTGCCCACGTGGGTGCACGACATGTTGCAGGTGACGTTGCAGGCCAACGCCACCTGGCTGCAGGCGAACACAGCACGCCTGCAGCACATGGCCGACCGCCCCGTCCGCGCAGCCGCCTGCTGCTGAAGCCGCCACCCCGCGAGAGAGCCTTCCAATGCAAGTCCTGTTCATGTGCACCGCCAACAGCTGCCGCAGCATCCTCAGCGAAGCGCTGTTCAATCACCTGGCACCGCCAGGCTTCGCAGCCGTCAGTGCCGGCAGTTTTCCCAAAGGCCAGGTGCTGCCGCGCAGCCTCACCACCCTGCAGCAGGCCGGCATTTCCACAGAAGGCCTGCGCAGCAAAGGTAACGATGCCTTCGCCGCCAACCCGCCAGACATCGTCATCACCGTCTGCGACAAAGCCGCCGGTGAACCCTGCCCCGTGTACTTCGGCCCAGCCCTAAAAGCCCACTGGGGCCTGGAAGACCCTTCCGAGGTCGAGGGTGACGAGGCCGCGATTGACGCCGCGTTTAACGCCACGCTGGCCATCATCGAGCGACGCTGCAACGCCCTCTTCGCCCTCCCCTTCAATACCCTCGGCCACGACGAGCTCCAGCGCGAGCTGGACCGCATCGGCACGCTTTAAGGAGGCCCCATGCCCGAGCAACTGCCCAACCTCGACCTGTCCCTGTTCGACGCAGCCCCAGCCGCGCCCCGTGCCAGCGAGCACAAACCGCGCATCCTGCTGTTGTACGGGTCGACCCGCGAACGCTCCTTTAGCCGCTTGCTGACCGAAGAGGCCGCCCGCCTTCTGCAGCATTTCGGTGCCGAGACGCGCATCTTCGATCCCTCCGGCCTGCCGTTGCCTGACGACGTGCCGGTAGAGCACCCCAAAGTGCAAGAACTGCGTGACCTGGTGCTGTGGTCCGAAGGCCAGGTCTGGTGCTCGCCCGAACGCCACGGCGCCCTGTCGGCCGTGTTCAAGGCGCAGATCGACTGGGTCCCCCTGGCCCTCGGCGCCGTACGCCCCACCCAAGGCAAGACCCTGGCCGTGATGCAAGTGTGCGGGGGTTCGCAGTCGTTCAACGTGGTCAACCAACTGCGCGTACTGGGCCGCTGGATGCGCATGTTCACCATCCCCAACCAGTCCTCGGTGCCCAAGGCGTACCTGGAATTCGACGATGCCGGCCGCATGAAACCATCGCCCTACTACGACCGGGTGGTCGACGTGATGGAAGAGCTGGTGAAGTTCACCCTGTTGCTGCGCGACCGCACCGAGTTTTTGGTGGACCGCTACTCCGAGCGCAAAGAAAGCGCCGAGCAGCTTACGGCGCGGGTTAACCAACGTTCGATCTGAGTGATTACCGGGGACGGCGCGGCTTTGAAGCCGTCCCCGGCCCTTGACGCAACCTGCGGGTATCAGTACGTTTTCAGCCCCTTCCTTTTCGGCCCCCTCTGCAGTGCACCGCCCAGGCGTTAATTCGCGAAGCGGGCATTCAAGATGCCGACACTTATACGGTCGCCTAATGGCGTGCCGCTACTCCGTTATCAAGTGAACAAGGTTGATTACATGATCATTCGTCAGGCCAACGCCGCAGACCATCCACTGCTGCTCGACATCTGGCTGCGCGCCGTTCGCGCCACTCACCATTTTTTGCAGGCATCCGACATAGACGCGCTGCTGCCGCAGTTGCGCGATGTTTACCTTCCCGCTGTCGAGTTGTGGGTCGGGGTCGATGCTGAAGATTGCCCGTTAGGCTTCATCGGGCTGAATCAGGAGCATGTGGAAATGCTCTTTATCGACCCCGACCTGCGTGGGCGAGGGATTGGGCGTGCGCTGCTGGATTACGCACGCGGTTCGCGGCACACGCTGAGTGTGGATGTGAACGAGCAGAACCCTGAGGCTGTGGGGTTTTATCTGCATTATGGGTTTGTGCAGACGGGGCGCTCTGAGGTGGATGGTGAGGGGCGGCCGTTTCCGTTGTTGCATATGAGTTTGCCGAGTTAAACGGTCGAGCTTGATGGGCAGTTGGGCTCGCGGAGCTAAAGCACCCGCGGGCTTTCCATGGAGCGTTTACGCTGAGCGCTTTTTAACAGCCCATCGCAGCGGTCCGGCGCCCCGACAAGCCAGCTCCTACAGGAGTAGCGTATTTCGTGTGAGTCTCGCTCACCTGTAGGAGCTGGCTTGCCTGCGATGGGTCGCGCAGCGGCCCCCTTGGCCCTAAGTGGCTGGCATTAGGATTTAGCCCGTCTCTCGAAGATCTGCCTCTGGGGACACCCGCGAATAACGTACGCGAGCCCGAACTGCCCTTCCTTCAATCAGCCCTGAGGGTTGCAGGGCCGAGAAAACAGGCTCATCGCGCTTTGTAGGCGTTCATACAGGCCGAGGCGCGCTGGCGGGCATCAGCCAGCTTCTCTACCGGCATCTTGTCAACGATCTCCACCAGGCTTTCGCGGGCGTCGCTCGCAATCTTCAGCTCGGTGTCCGCATGCGCATCCGCAGCTGCAGCATTGCGTGTGGCGGTATCAATGGCACAGCGCACCCATGTGTAAGACTGAACGGGATCTGGCCTCACCCCTTTGCCTTCCTGGTAAGCGATGCCCAGATGCCACTGAGCCTCCGAGACACCCAGCGCTGCGCCTTTGTGCCACAGATCGACAGCCAAGGATGGGTCGGCCTGCATGCCAAGGCCATAGTAGGCCAGGTAGCCCAAGTTGTTGAGCGCAAGCCGATTCCCTTGCGCCACGGCCTGACGCCACTGCACCACCGCTTCAGGATAGTTTTCGCGCTTGTATGCATCGACACCCAGGCCATAGGCCGAGTCGCCTCGTGATCCGATGCGCGTTTGATCGGTGGCAGGGGTTGAAGGGATGGAGGATGTGCAGGAGGTCATCATCAATACGCTAACGATGAACGCAGTCCTGAGGTTCTGATGCACGATGGAATCCTTGCCATGTGTCGGTCGGGGCGGGACGTTATCGGAAATTGTGCCTGCCAACAAGGTAGCGGTACCGGGCAGGGGCGCGGCCTGTGGGACTTCGGTTATAGAGGCCTAATGTCGCGCCAACAGCATCCGAAGGACGTGTTTCCAGACGAACCGCGATTTCTCTTGGTAAACTAGCCGTCTTCCACACTCACGCGAACATGGCCGATGTAGCGGGCTTAGCAATCCGCCTCTGCGTGTGCTGTTGCCACGGGAATTTGCTATACGTCGCCGCCCGGTTGCTAAATCGCAGCCACCGCTTGCTGAAATCGCCCTGAAAACCCCGAATCCGGTACGAAACACGTTGAACGAAATGACTGCAAAATCAGGCTCTAACCCAGTTGCGACAAGGCCTGAGCCGTCGCGCCGGTTCTCCGTTGCACCGATGATGGACTGGACAGACCGCCACTGCCGCTTCTTCCTGCGCCTGCTCTCCAAGCACACCCTGCTCTACACCGAAATGGTCACCACCGGCGCCCTACTCCACAACGACGCCCACCGCTTCCTGCGCCACGACGTGTCCGAGCACCCGCTGGCCCTGCAACTGGGCGGCAGCGTGCCGGCCGACCTGGCGGCCTGCGCACGCCTGGCCGAGGAGGCGGGCTACGACGAGGTCAACCTTAACGTTGGCTGCCCGAGCGACAGGGTGCAGAACAACATGATCGGTGCGTGCCTGATGGCCCACCCGGCGTTGGTGGCTGATTGCGTCAAGGCAATGCGCGATGCGGTGTCGACGCCGGTGACGGTGAAGCACCGTATCGGCATCAATGGCCGTGACAGCTATGCCGAGCTGTGCGATTTCGTCGGCCAGGTGCGCGAGGCTGGGTGCCGGAGTTTTACCGTGCATGCGCGGATTGCGATTCTTGAAGGGCTGTCGCCCAAGGAGAACCGTGAGGTGCCGCCTTTGCGCTACGACGTGGCGGCGCAGCTGAAAGCGGACTTCCCGGACCTTGAGATCGTGCTTAACGGCGGGATCAAGACGCTGGCGGAATGCCAGGCGCACCTTGAAACGTTCGATGGGGTGATGCTGGGGCGTGAGGCGTATCACAACCCTTACCTGCTGGCCGAGGTGGACCAGCAGTTGTTTGGCAGCGAGGCGCCGGTGATCAGCCGCAGTGAGGCGCTGGCGTTGTTGCGGCCTTATATCGTGGCGCACATCGAGAGCGGTGGGGCCATGCATCACGTCACCCGGCATATTCTGGGGCTGGCTCAGGGCTTCAAGGGGGCGCGGCGGTTCCGGCAGCTGTTGTCGGCGGATATTCACAAGGCGCCAGAGCCGTTGGTGGTGTTTGATCAGGCAGCGGAGTTGATGCAGGGTCATTGATGAATGAACCAGGGATGGATTGGCAATGAAGAAAAGACGCACGCGTTCGCAGGGCAGCTTGGGCGTGGCAGTGGCGATCTTTGCCCCGGTGGGCATCATTCTGGCGGTCGCCTCGCAATACCCGACGATGATCGAGCGCAGGGTTGAAGCGAGAAAGGCGCAGGCGCGTGCGGCACAGCCGGCGCCTCGCCCTGCGGGGACCACGCTGGAAATCATCATGCCCGACGGCCAACGGCTCCAGGAAGGGCAATCGGGCACCTTGGGCGAAGCCCTGAAAAGCAGGTAGTCGGCAGCCTTGGGAACCTCGGGGCTGTGGGTGAATCGAATCATCACCTTGCGTAGAACTTCAGGGGCTTGCCTGCCGTTTTGGGCTGAGACCTTGGGGCTGTTGCGCAACCCATTCGCGACGCAACGCCGCGCCCACATGCGGTTTGCCCGAGCGGCTTCGACGGGCCTTGAGCGGCCGCCGGGGCTCGGGTAATGTCGAGTCATTGCACAGGACAGAGCACGCCCATGACCTCCAAGCTGGAACAACTCAAGCAGTTCACCACCGTGGTCGCCGACACCGGGGACCTGGACGCCATCACCCGCCTGAAACCGGTCGATGCCACCACCAACCCGTCGCTGCTGCTCAAAGCCGCCGCCATCCCCGGCTATGCCGACCTGCTAAAGCAGGTAAAAAGTAAAGCCAAGGGCGACGTGGACCTGGCCTGCGACGAGTTTGCGGTCGCGGTCGGCTCCGGGATCCTTAAGGTCATCCCTGGCCGTATCTCCACTGAAGTGGATGCGCGCCTGTCGTTCGATGAGCAGGCCCTGCTGGCCAAGGCCCGTCAGTTGATCGCCCTGTACGATAAAGCCGGGGTCGGCAAAGACCGCGTGCTGATCAAGCTGGCCTCGACCTGGGAAGGCATCCGCGCCGCCGAGAAGCTGGAGAAGGAAGGCATCCAGACCAACCTGACCCTGCTGTTCTCCTTCGCCCAGGCCCAAGCCTGCGCCGATGCCGGGGTGTTCCTGATCTCGCCGTTCGTGGGCCGTATCTACGACTGGTACAAGAAGAGCACCGGCAAGGAATACGTCGGTGCCGAGGACCCGGGCGTGCAGTCGGTCACGCGCATCTACGACTACTACAAGACCAATGGCTACAACACGGTGGTCATGGGTGCCAGCTTCCGCAACATCGGCCAAATCGAGCAACTGGCAGGCTGCGACCGCCTGACCATCAGCCCCGAACTGCTGCAGCAGTTGAGCGATGACCAGGGCGAACTGCCGCGCGTGCTCAAGCCGGGCAACACGGGCGAGGCCAAGCAGGTATTGAGCGAGAGCCAGTTCCGCTGGGCGATGAACGAAGATGCCATGGGCACCGAGAAGCTGGCCGAGGGTATTCGCCAGTTCGCGCGGGATCAGGAGAAGCTGGAGAAGTTGATGGCTGAAAAGGCCTGATACATTTTGGGTTTGCCTGACGGGCGGGAAATGTTCAGCATTTTCCGCCCGTTTTTGGTTTGGCGCTAAGCTGCGCCAGGCTTCCGAGGTATTTTGAATTCGATGGCCTATTCGCGGGCAAGCCCGCTCCCACCGGTACCGTGCTGCGTGAATGGGCTGTCTAGCCACCAGAGCTGTTGATGACCTCTTCCCTACCCCTTGTTCTCGCCGGCCCGGTACTGCGCCGCCTGGAGCCACAGCGCCTGGCCATTTGGCTGGTCGCAACGCAACCCTTGCAACCTGAATTTGCCCTTGATGGCGTAGAACACTCGGCCAAGGTCACTTGCCAGGTGATCACGATAGGCCAGCACGCGTTTATTCATTTGCTGGACATCCACGTTGCCCAGCCGCTCCCCTGCAACCAGACGCTGGGCTACGACCTGCGCATCAATGGCCAGGGCATCGCAGACTGGGCACCCCACATGCTCTACCCCGGTGAAACGCGCCCACACTTCGTGTTGCGTGATCGCCTCGATCATTTGCTGCACGGTTCTTGCCGAAAGCCGCACCACCCCGCCGCCGACGGCCTGCTCTGCGCCGACCGTTTGCTGCAACAGTGCCAGCACCCCGAACAACGCCCTGCGGTGCTGCTGATGACCGGCGACCAGGTGTATGCCGATGATGTCGCCGGGCCCATGCTGCGCGCGATCCACGTGCTGATCGAACGGCTGGGGCTGTTCGACGAACAGCTGGACGGTGCAGTCGTCGCCGACAGCGCGGCGCTCTATCGCCACCCGGCCAGTTACTACCACCGCGCCGACCTGCTGCCCGCGCAGGAACGTAACGACAGCCTGCGCGAGCGCTTTTTCGGGGGTAAGCGCAAGCCGATCTTCTCGTCCAGCAACGCCGACAACCACTTGGTAACCTTCGCCGAGGTCATGGCCATGTACCTGCTGGTGTGGTCACCCGAACCCTGGCGGCTGGTCAACCTGGACATGCCCGCAGGGCTCACCGATGAACGCCAGGCGCGTTATCGGCAGGAGGTGCCACTGATCGAGGCCTTCGCCGACAACCTCGGCCAGGTGGCGCGGGTGATGGCACACCTGCCGTGCCTGATGATCTTCGACGACCACGACATCACCGACGACTGGAACCTCTCGGCGCAGTGGGAAGAAACCGCCTATGGCCACCCGTTCTCGCGGCGGATCATCGGCAATGCGCTGCTCGGCTACCTGTTGTGCCAGGCCTGGGGCAACGACCCAGATGGCTGCGGGCCGTTGGTCGAACGCTGCCAAGCGCTGACGGGTGCGCCACTGGCCAGCCAGGCACAGGATGAACTGATCGGCGAGCTGCTGCGCTTCCAGGGCTGGCAGTTCAGCTTGCCCAGCAACCCACCCTTGCTGGTGCTCGACACCCGCACCCGGCGTTGGCGCAGCGAAACCAGCTTGGCTAAGCCTTCGGGCCTGCTCGACTGGGAAGCATTGAGCGAATTACAGCAGGCGCTGCTCGATCATCCCTCGGCGATTATCGTGTCGCCGGCACCGATCTTCGGGGTAAAGCTGATAGAAACCGTGCAAAAGGTATTCAGCTGGATTGGCTACCCGTTGCTGGTGGATGCCGAGAACTGGATGGCCCATCGGGGCGCGGCCCAGGTGATTCTGAATATCTTCCGCCACTCACGCACGCCCGGGCATTACGTGGTGCTCTCAGGGGATGTGCATTATTCGTTCGTCTATGAAGTACTGATTCGACACCGCCAACGCAGCCCGCACTTGTGGCAGATCACCAGCAGCGGGATCAAGAACGAATTCCCCAGGCGTTTGCTGGATGTGCTCGACCGGCTTAACCGCTGGCTGTATTCACCGCGCTCGCCGCTGAACTGGTTTACCAAGCGGCGGGAGATGGAAGTGGTGCCGCGTACGCCCAGCGGTAGCAAGGCGGGTGAGCGGTTGTGGAATGGTGCGGGGTTGGGGCAGGTGTTTTTTGATGAGCAGGGGCGGCCGGCACGGGTGTTTCAGCTGGATGCCGGTGGGCGGGATGTGACGGAGTTTGTTGGGCCGGAATGAGGGAGTTTTTAGCCTGTACCGGCCTCTTCGCGGGGCAAGCCCGCACACAGTTGAGATACCTGTGGGAGCGGGCTTGCCCCGCGAAGAGGCCGGCACAGGTTTAAAGCGTACTCAAGACCGCTCCAGCGCATTCACCAGGTCATGAAACGCTTCGCGGTTGGAGTCATTGAGCCCCATGAGAATCTTGTGCGCCTCCAGCACCTTGGAGCGCACCACTTCTTCGTTCTGGTCCTGCGACGGCAAGTCGGTCAGGCACTCTGGGCACGGTATTGGGCGATCGACGATGTTGAACACCTGATCGAAGCCCATGGACTGCAACAATCGGGAAATGTCCGGGTTGGTGGTGACCACGGTTGGCAGCAGCCCCACTTTCTGGCGCGACAGAATCGACAACTTGGCCAGCAGGCCCAAGGTGGTGCTGTCGATGCTCTCAGTTTCAGTCAAATCGATGACGATGGCCGAGAAGTTCAGCGCGGTGAAAATCTTCTCGATCGTCGCATCCAGCGCCGAACACAGGGTCAGGCGCACTTCACCGACGAATTTCAGTACAAAGGTACCGCTTTGCTCGGCGAACTGAATTCTACCGGTACTCATTGAAGGTTCCTGCTCAACACCAATAGGGCGATATCATCCGGCATCTCCCCAAGCGTAGCCAATCCAAATCGTTGCCGCAGCCCATCCAGGCTGCCACCCGCTGCCTTGACGATTTCTGGCAAGGCGGCTTCTTTATCTTTGAGCGTGTCGCCTGGCAAAAGGTCCAGAATGCCATCGGACATCAAGCTGAGGCTGAACACTGGCGGCAGTTCCACCACCAGGTCCTGGTAACTGGCCTCGTCGAACAACCCCACCGGCAGGCCGCGGCCTTCCAGGTAGCGGGTATTGCCCGGGGTGTACAGCACCGGCAGCGGCAGGTGGCCGCCCACGGCATAGGTCAACAGCCCGGTGTCTTCATCGATCACGCCGCCCACCATGGTCACATGCTTGCCCAACTTGCAGTTGATCAGCCCGCGGTTGATGTGGCTGAGCACTTGCGAGGGCTTGAACTCACGCATCTTGCTCCCGCGCTTGAATTCGAACAACAGGCGCGTGGTCATGAACTTCAGCAACACCGTGACGAACGCCGACGAGGCGCCGTGCCCCGAGACATCGGCGAGGTAGAAGGCAATGCGCCGATCATCCACGCGGAAGTAGTCGGCAAAATCGCCCGACAGGTACAGCGACGGGATGATCTGGTGCTCGAAGGCAAACTCGCCGGCCACCCAGGGGCTTTCCGGGAGCATGTTCATCTGCACCTGCCGGCCGGCGGTCTGGTCTTCCTGCAACAGGTGCAGGCTGGCCTCCAGCTCGCGGTTGGCGGCTTCGAGCTTGTCGCGGTAGCGCTGGTTTTCCAGCACCAGGCGCGAACGGTCGAGGGCCCGGCGCACCGAGTGCTCGAGCACGGCAAGGTCTTCCAGCGGCTTGATCAGGTAGTCGGCGGCGCCCAGGCGCAAGGCCTCGACCGCATCGCTCATCACGCCGGCACCCGACACCACGATCACCGGCAGCTGCGGCGCGCGCTCGCTGATCTGGCGGATCAGTTCGAGCCCGCCCATCTGCGGCATGCGCAGATCGCAGATCACGAGGTCGGGCTGGTGTTCTTCGAAGACCTGAAGCCCCTGCTGGCCATTACCGGCCTGGAGGACGCTGAAACCACTGTCTTCAAGATAGGCGGCGAGGCTCGCACGGACCACGTCGTCGTCATCGATGATCAGCAGCGTTGCACTGGTTTTCTGCATGTGGGCGAACGGCGCCGATTTAGGTTGGTGCAGCGGTGTCGGCAAGGCTGACGGCCAGCTACGGGAATACTCTGTGGTAACACTCTACTTGAGTTGTAGGACAAGAAGACCCGCCCGGCAACTGTCAGAGGTACCCTGTAAGGCGCAGACGGTACTCCCATCCGCCAGGCGTTTCAAGCGTGCAAGGGTCGACCTCGCTGCTCTTTACAGGGCAAATCACCGAGAGTTATAAGAAAGCCGACCCGCGCAACCTAAAGGGAAGGATGCAGCATGCCCCAGACACCCTCTAACCACAGCGAAAAACGCGATTTCATCCGCATGCGCATCGACACCGACATCAGCCTGTTGCACCAAGGCCAGGTGATTGCAGCCGTGTGCCTGGACCTGTCCAGCGGGGGCATGCAAGTGCAGGCGCCGCAGCGGTTTCAGGTAGGGGATACGCTTGAGGTGAGGATCGATTCCGATCACAAGGCGCTGAAAGGCCTGCATGCCAGCACCGAGGTGGTGTGGATCGCCGACCAGCCCGACGGGCAGCAGAAATTCGGCCTGCGCATCCTGGCGATGCATTGACGCTGGGGCTGCTTGGCAGCCCCGTGGCTTAAATTAGAAACAATCAGAAATCATCTTCGACTTCGCCGTCCTTTACCTTGAACTCACGGTTCTGCAGGTAGGCGTTACGAATGAAGATGTACTTGTCACCCTGCATCAGCTTCTCAGCCGACAACAGGCTGGCACGGGTATCGACGACGTCAACCGCAAGGCTCGTGTTACGCGTCGGTACGTGGTTGATGTAGCGGTAGGGTTCGGTGTAGCTGTCCGGGTACTTGGCCAGGCCGTCACGCACGGTGCTTGGGCCCAGCAACGGGATAACCACGTAAGGGCCGCTGCCCACGCCCCAGTAACCCAAGGTCTGGCCGAAATCTTCGTCGTTGCGCTGCAGGCCCATCTTGGTGCCGACGTCGAAGAAGCCACCCAGGCCAAAGGTGGTGTTGACGATCAGCCGCGCCGTGTCCACGCCCGCCGCATGCGGTTTGAGCTGCAGAATGTCATTGGCCAGGTTGGTGACATCGCCCAGGTTGCGGAAGATGTTATGGATGCCATCTTCGAGGAACTGCGGCGTCACTGCCTGGTAGCCCTTGGCCAATGGCTTGAGGGCATAGGTGTCGACCGTATCGTTGAACCTGAAGATCGGGCGGTTGACCGCCTCCCAAGGGTCTTCCTCGGTGGCCGCTTGGGTGGCCGCCACGGGCGCCAGCAACAAGCTGGCGCAGACACAGACCTGGGTGACTCGCTCGATCACACCGGCACCGATCCTACGCATAGATGTCTCTCCATCGAATTTCTTGGCCGCAGCCGCACCGGGCGTGCTGCTGATAAGGCGCAAGTATAAGGGCTTGCGGGCTGATCACCAGCATTACACATTTTTGCTCAAGATTTTGTGAACGTATGTTGCCTCGTCATCGGCTGGTAACAATAGCGGCCTAGCCTGCGGACTATTTCAGGGAAGTTGCCATGCACGATGCGTCCACCTTCACTGCTGTGCTGTTTGGCCTGCGTGGCTGCCTGGTCCAGGGTGCGAACGGCAACCCCTTGCCCGCGCCCGGCGCCCTGGCAACGCTCACCAGCCTGCGCCAGCGCCAGGTGCCCTGCATCTGGCTGGACGACCTGACTGCCACACAAGGCAAACGCCTGGCCAACGTGCTGCCCGACTGGCTGCCGGGGCACGCGGTCAACGGCGTGCGCTGGCCCGCGCCAAACGCTTGCTGGCAGGCGCTGATGGCACTGGACAGCGCGCGCCTGGATGGCTGCGTACTGGTCAGCGGTGACCCTGCACTGCTGCAATCGGGCCTGAACGCCGGCTTGTGGACCGTGGGCCTGGCCGCCTGCAGCCCGTACTGCGACCTCAGCTCCCGGCATTGGCAAGCCATGAGCCAACAGGAACAAGACCTGGCCCGTGGCAAGGCCACCCTCGCGCTGTTCAGCCTGGGCGTGCACTCGGTGATCGATCACCTCGAAGCCCTGGACACCTGCCTGCAGGACATCGCCCAGCGTCGGCGCAAGGGCGAAAAACCCTGATACAGCACCTTTGACGCGGATCATGCAAAGCGGCTGCGAGTGGATTACATTAAAAGCAGGCCAGAACCTTTGCCGCTTCGCTGAGGTCCATGGCTTGCCAAGCCATTGATGGAGAAAAGCCAATGCCTGCCCGCGAATTGCAAGAGCGACTGAACAGCTTGCGCGAGCAACTGGACCGTAACGTGCCGCTTTCGGAAGAAGAGCTGACCGAAATGCACGAAGAAGCGCGCCAGATCGAAGCGCAACTGAAGCTTGAGGAAGCCACGCCTGACAACAACCTGGTGGACGGGGTCAATCTGGCGATCGATCGTTTTGAGCTCGACCACCCAGATTTAGCCGCTACCCTGCGCAATGTTTTCAACTCATTGCACAGCATGGGTATCTGAATAGCTGGGGGCGCTTCGCACCCCATTCGCGGGCAAGCCCGCTCCTACAGGACAGCGCGCTGCGCTAAAACCTGTGGGAGCGGGCTTGCCCGCGAACGGCCGTGATCTTACTGCCGAACCAGCCGCCCATTCACTGGGCTGATCCCCTCCATGCTACGGTACGGGTTGATATCCAGCCCACCCCGGCGCACATACCGCGCATACACCGTCAAATGCTCCGGCTGCAGCAGGTTCTTCAAGTCCAGGTAAATCCGCTCCACGCACTGCTCATGGAAGTCGGCATGCTGCCGGAAGCTGATCAGGTAAGTCAGCAGGCTGGCAGGGTCCAGCGCCCTGCCCTTGTACTCGACCACCACACTGCCCCAATCCGGCTGGCCGGTGACGGGGCAGTTGGACTTGAGCAAATGGCTGTGCAGGGTCTCTTCAACCACACGCTGCGCATCGCAACGCAGCAACTCCGGCTGCGGCTGCTCATAGTTGCTGATGGTCACATCCAGCGCGTCGATGCACTGCCCCGGCAATGCCACAACGCCCTGAGCCTCCACCTCGGCCAACGTGCGAACCTTGACGCCGACCGGCTTGCCAGCCGCCGCAGACAAGTCCTTCTCCAGACAGGCCTGCAGCTCGCCGATCGAGGCAAAAACCGTTTGGTTCAGCGAGTTCAGGTACAACTTGAACGACTTGGACTCGATGATATTCGGCGAGTCTGCAGGAATGGCGAACTCGCCGATCGCCACCACCGGCTTGCCCGTCGGCAGCAGCCACGACAGCTCGAAGCAGTTCCAATAATCCACGCCCTGCCACGGCAGGGTCTGGGCAGTAACGCCCAACTCGGCCCACTTGGCGGTACGCGGGATCGGGAACAGCAGCTCAGGGGAGTAGGTAGCGATGTATTCGCTGGACTTGCCCAGCGGGGAGTGTTCGGCGGCGGGATACATGGAAACTGACCTGAAGGTTCGAAATGCCCCTAGTCTACCGTTTTTGCGCCCCGCCTTGGGCCTGATGTCACTCGATGGTCAATGGCCCGACCATCCCTGCCTGGTAATGCCCAGGTACGTTGCAGGCAAACTCGATGGGTGCCGACTTGCGGAACGTCCAGGTCAGTTCGGCACGCTGGCCAGGCTGCACCAGTACGGTGTTGCCCCCGCCGTGGCCGTGGCCTTCGCCGTGGTTCATCTGGCTGTGGTCCATGCCTTCATGGTTCATGCCTTCATGGTTCATGCCTGCGGTGAACAGCTTGCCTTGCATCGCAATCATTTCTTTCTGGTGCTCGGCATGCATGGCCTTGTCGCCCAGGTTGAATTCGTGGGGCAACTTGCCCTCATTGATCAACACGAAGCGCACCGTCTCGCCCGCCTTGACCTCCAGGCTTTTTGGTTCGAAGGCAATGTCCTTGAGCACCACCTCGACCGTACGGGTGGCCTTGCCAACCGGGGCAGGCTCGCCAAAGGCGAAACTGTCGGCACTGCCCGCAAAACTGGGCAGGCTTGCCACGGCAAGGGCGGCAGCGATGAACAGGCATTTCATGATGACTCCAAAATACACAACGTGATGAGAGCACCTTAATCAGGCGGGGCTGGCGGCTACCTGACGGGAAGATTACAACTTTGTCAGTTTGGGCGAGCGCCGACATCGTCACGTATCATTTCCGGTAACCGCCGCGCCCCCTCCAGAACTGTGGACACTGCATGAAACTGTTGATCGTTGAAGACCAGGCCCGCACCGGCCAGTACCTGAGCCAGGGCCTGAGCGAGGCGGGCTTCGCCACCGAACTGGCAGCCGATGGCGAAACAGGCCAACACCTGGCACTGACCGGCGACCATGACTTGCTGATCCTCGACGTGATGCTGCCAGGCCGCGACGGCTGGCAGATTTTGCAAGCAGTGCGCCAGGCCGGCCTGGACACCCCCGTGCTGTTCCTGACCGCCCGCGATGCGGTAGAAGACCGTGTGCACGGCCTGGAGCTGGGCGCCGACGATTACCTGGTCAAGCCGTTTGCCTTTTCCGAACTGCTGGCCCGTGTACGCAGCCTGCTGCGCCGTGGCGCCAGCCCGAGCCAGGACACCACCTTGAGCCTGGCCGACCTGCGCCTGGACCTGATCCGCCGCCGCGCCGAGCGCGCCGGCCAGCGCATCGACCTGACCGCCAAAGAGTTCGCCCTGCTCGAATTACTGCTGCGGCGCCAGGGCGAGGTGCTGCCCAAATCGCTGATTGCCTCGCAGGTCTGGGACATGAATTTCGACAGTGACACCAACGTCATCGAAGTGGCCATCCGCCGCCTGCGCCTGAAAATCGACGACCCGCACACCAGCAAGCTGATCCACACCGTGCGGGGCATGGGCTATGTGCTGGAGGAGCGTCAGGATTGATGCGCCGACTTTCCCTCGGCAGCCGCCTGGCGCTGCTGTTCGCGGCCTGCACCGCTGCCGTTTCGCTGGGGGCTGGCGTGCTGTTCAGCCGCGCCAGCGAGCAGCACTTCATCGAACTCGACCAACAGTTGCTGGAATCTCGCCTGTCGCTGTTTCGCACGCAGCTGGCCGGCGTCGTCGGGCCCGCCGAACTGGGCGCCCGCCTCCCCGCCCTGCGCGATGAGCTCAGCCACCAGGCCGACTTGGCCCTGCGCATCAGCGGCCATGACGGTAGGCCGTGGTTCGACAGCCGCACGCAATTGCCCAACACCACGCCGCCCTCTGGGCTTGCCACTCTGCACACCGACGGCGCCGACTACCGCAGCCTGGCCATGCCCCTGAACCCGGCCGATCCGCAGTCTGCGCAGCTGACCTTGTACCTCGACATCACCCACCATCAGCACTTCCTGCAGGGCATGCAGCGCCTGATCTGGCTAACGGTCGGCCTCTCGGCCCTGGCCACCGCCTTGCTCGGTGCCTGGGCCGTACGCCGGGGGCTGAGGCCGCTGCGGCAGATGGGCCAGGTTGCGGCCAGCGTGTCGGCCCGCTCGCTGACTACCCGCCTGCCAGTGGCGCAGATGCCGGAAGAACTGGCCGAACTGGCCACCACCGTGAACGCCATGCTGCAGCGCCTGGACGATGCCTTCCAGCGCTTGTCGGCATTCTCCGCCGATATCGCCCACGAACTGCGCACACCACTGTCCAACCTGCTGACCCACACACAGGTCACCCTCACCCGCCCGCGCAGCCTTGAGGAATACCGCGAGGCCTTGCATGGCAACCTGGAGGAGCTGCAGTGGATGGCGCAGATGATCAACGACATGCTGTACCTGGCCAAGGCCGACCATGGCCTTCTGGTGCCTGGCCAAGCCACGCTGGCACTGCATGAAGATGTCGATGCATTGCTGGAGTACTACGCGCCGCTGGCCGAGGACCGCGACGTGACGCTGCTGCGCCAAGGCCAGCTGCTGTTGCAGGGGGATCGGCCCATGCTGCGCCGCGCGTTGTCGAACCTGCTCGACAATGCCTTGCGCTTCACCCCACCCGGTGGGCAGGTACGCGTGACGCTGGAGCCTGGCTTGCGGGTTTGCGTGGCCAATACCGGGGAGGCAATCGCACCGGCTGCATTGCCCCGCTTGTTTGACCGGTTCTACCGTGTGGACCCGGCGCGGCGCGAAGGCAGCACGGAGCACGCTGGGTTAGGGCTGGCGATTACCCGGTCGATCGTGCAGGCGCATGGTGGGCGTATTCGGGCAGAGTGCGAGGGTGGCTGGACGCGGTTTGTGATCGAGTTACCTGGCAATCAATAGAACCGCAGCTCCTGCATCGGCGTGTAGGAGCAGCCTTGTGCTGCGAAGAGGCCGGTGCAGGCTGCAGCAACCTGTTTTGCCTGCACCGGCCTCTTCGCAGCACAAGGCTGCTCCTACAATGAACGCGGATCAGCGCTTCAAACTGCCAGGCCAATCGCCGGCTGCACCTGCGATGCCCGGTACGCCGGGTAAATGGTCGCCAAGAAGCTCATCACCAACCCCGCCGCACAGATGATCACCACATCGCCCCACTGCAGTTCCGACGGCAGGCTGCTGATGAAATACACGTCCGAGGTGAAGATATGCTGGCCGCTGACCCGCTCCAGCCAGCCAACGATCTGGCTGACATTGAACGCGGCAATTACCCCCAGCACACCGCCGATCAAGGTCCCGACAATACCGATCAAGCTGCCCTGGACCATGAACGTACCCATGATCTGCGCAGGCGTGGCACCCAGGGTGCGCAGGATGGCGATATCCGGCCCTTTGTCGTTCACCACCATCACCAGCGTGGCAATGATGTTGAACGCCGCCACTGCGATGATCATCATCAGCAGCAGGCCGATCATGGTCTTTTCCATCTTCATGGCGCTGAACAGGCTGCCTTGGGTGTGCGACCAGTCATCAGCACGGTAGGCATCGCCCAGGCCGGCCGCGATGGCTTTGGACACCTGCGGCGCCGCATACAGGTCATGCAGCTTGAGCCGCACGCCTTGTACCTGACCCGGCGCCCAACGCTGCATTTCGCCCGCATCGGCGACGTGAATGTACGCCTGGGAGCCATCCAGTTCTGCACCGACCTTGAAGATACCGACCACGGTCAGGCGCTGCATGCGCGGGGTGATGCCACCCGGCGCCTTGCTGATTTCCGGCACGATCAGGGTCAGCTTGTCGCCCGTGTTCAAGCGAAAACGCCGCGCGCTCAGCTCACCGAGCACCACGCCAAACTCACCTGGCTTAAGGTCCTGCAGGCGGCCCTGGACAATATGCTGGCCGACAATGGAAACCTTGCCTTCCTCTGCCGGGTCGATGCCGCTGACCTGGATCGGCTGCATCGCGCCCTTGTAAGAGAGCATGCCTTCCATTTCGGTGATTGGCGCCGCGGCCATCACCGCCGGGTCCTTCAGGGCGGCATCGGCGACGGTGCGCCAGTCATCCAGCGGCTGCACACCAAGGATGCTGGCATGGGGCACCAGGCCGAGGATGCGCGAGCTCATCTCGCGCTGGAAGCCGTTCATTACCGACAGCACCACGATCATCGCCAGCACGCCCAGCGACAGGCCGATCATCGAGGTCATCGAGATGAACGAGATGAAATGGTTGCGGCGCTTGGCACGGGTGTAGCGAGCACCAATGAACAAGGGCAAGGGTCTGAACATGTAAAACACCCAATGAAAGAGTTGTGGGGCGGCTCAGGCCACCCCGTGCAAGCGGCTCAGATCGCCACCAGGTGACCGTCGTCGAGTTTCAACACACGGTCCATCTGGCGCGCCAGGTTGAGGTCGTGGGTCACCACCAGGAACGCGGTACGCGAAGCGCTAGACAGCTCCTGCATCAGTTCCTGAATGCCTTGGGCGGTGTGGTGGTCGAGGTTGCCAGTCGGTTCGTCGAGCATCACCAGGCCCGGGCGGTTGACCAAGGCGCGGGCGATCGCCACACGCTGGCGCTCACCGCCGGACAACTCGGCAGGCTTGTGGTGCAGGCGGTGGCCAAGGCCGACGCGCTTGAGCAGGGCCTCGGCGCGCTCACGCGCCTCAGGGATGGCGGTGCGGCCGATCAACAGCGGCATGCACACGTTCTCCATGGCGGTGAACTCGGGCAGCAGGTGGTGAAACTGGTAAACGAAGCCCAGTGCCCGGTTGCGCAACAGGCCACGCGCGCGCTCACCCAGGGCCGACAGCTCCTCGCCCGCCAGCCAGACACTGCCCTGGGTAGGCGTGTCGAGGCCGCCAAGCAGGTTGAGCAAGGTGCTCTTGCCAGAGCCCGAGCTGCCGACGATGGCCACGCGTTCACCCGGGTGCAGCTCCAGCTGCAAGCCAGACAGCACCTGCACCGACTCCGGGCCCTCGTCGTAGGACTTGCCCAGGTTGCGGCAACTCAGAACGGCTTTATCACTCATGCGCGACTCACTCATAACGTAGCGCCTCTGCAGGCTGGGTGCGGGCCGCACGCCAGGCCGGATACAGGGTGGCGAAGAAACTCAGGACCAGTGCCGCGGCACAGACCATGTACACGTCATTGGCCATGATCTGCGACGGCAGGTAATCAATGAAATACACGTCGGCGTTGAGGAACTTGTGCCCGATCAGCTTCTCGATGCCGGCAATCGCCGCACTCACGTTGAGCGCGGCAAGAATGCCGACGCCGGCGCCGATCAAGGTGCCAATCACCCCGATCACCGTACCTTGCACCATGAAGATGGCCATGATCTGCCCAGGCGTGGCGCCGAGGGTGCGCAGGATCGCGATGTCGCCGCGCTTGTCATTAACCACCATCACCAGGGTAGAAATGATGTTGAACGCCGCCACCGCCACGATCAGCAGCAACAGCAGGCCGATCATGGCCTTTTCCATGCGGATCGCCTGGTAAAGGTTGCCATGGGTGCGGGTCCAGTCACGGCTGTAGAACTCCTGCTCGCCCAGCTGCTGGGCGATAGACCAGGCCACGCGCGGCGCCTGGAACAGGTCGTCGAACTTCAGCCGCAGGCCTTGCACCTGGTTCGGTTTCCAGCGGTGCAGGCGGGACAGGTCGCTGATGTTGGTCAAGCCCAGGTAACCGTCGATTTCGCCGGCGCCCACGTGGAAGGTACCAACCACGGTAAAGCGCTTCATGCGCGGGAACATGCCGGCCGGGGTCACGCTGACCTCGGGGGCGACGAAGGTCAGCTTGTCGCCGATGGCCACACCCAGCTTGGCGGCAGCCTTGTCGCCGATCATGATGCCCCACTCGCCCGGTGCCAACTGGTCGAGACGGCCTTGCTGGACGAAGTTGTCGATGATCGACACCTCGCGCTCGCGGGCCGGGTCGATGCCATTGAGCAGCACCTTCTGCACCTTGCCTTCATGGGTCAGCAGGCCCTGCATCTGGGTGAAGGGCGCTACCGCCACCACCTGCGGATTCTGCTTTACTTGTTGGGCAAGCGCAGGCCAGTCGTCAAGCGGCTGGCCGCTCTCGAGCGTGGCATGGGGAATCATGCCGAGCACGCGGGTACGCATCTCGTGGTCGAAACCGTTCATGACCGAGAGCACCACGATCATGACCACCACGCCCAGGGCGAGGCCGATCATCGAGGTCAGGGAAATGAACGAGACGAAGTGATTGCGACGTTTGGCACGGGTATAACGCGTGCCGATGAATGCGAAAAGAGGTCTGAACATGTCGGGGCTTGTTCGGATGAAAGGGAACGTCCTTGTGGCGGGGCGCTTACGGCGGCTTTACACTCGGACCACCGCCGCTACCATGGGTTCGCCATGACGACATTAGACGAAGAAGATCGCCGCGAATACTACCGCATCGCAGATCGGATCGCACTTCAAATCAACCCCTTGAGCGCGGCTGAAGCCCTTGACCCAGAAGTGTTGCAGGATGATTCGCCGCTGTTCAACCTGCTCAGCGAGCTGCACCTGTCCGACTTCGAAGCCCAGCACCTGCTGCGCCAGCTGAGTGACAAGGACCGCACCCTGGCGGCGTTTTTGCGCGCGCAAAGCAAACGCCTCGACCTGCTCAGCGCCGTGGTCGCGCAAACCCTCATCGGTGAGGTCGGCCAGCCGCAGGCAGTGGTCATCTCCGAAGGCGGCATCGAGTTCACCCAGGCCCAGGCCATCGCCCCCGACACCCGCGTGAAGGTGAAGATGGTGCTGATGCCCCGCGCCCACGGCCTGCTGCTGCGCGGCAAGGTCACCCACTGCGACCCACGCCCTGACGGCGGCTTTGAGGTCGGCACCGAATTCATCGACATGACCGACGCCCAGCGCCAACTGCTGGCCCGATACATCCTGCAGCGCCAGCAACAACAACGGCGCCAGCAGCTGGAGCAGAATGACCCTGCCTCCTGAGCCTCTTCCCCTTGAATTGAAGGAACGAACGTGACCCTGATCTACGGCCATCGCGGCGCCAAGGGCGAAGCGCCCGAGAATACCCTGAACAGCTTCCGCCAGTGCCTGTCCCACGGCGTCAATCGCTGTGAACTGGACCTGCACCTGTCGGCCGACAACGAACTGATGGTGATCCACGACTCGACGCTCAAGCGCACCACCGGCAGGCGCGGTAAGGTGGTCGAGCACCCGGCAGCCGACCTGGTCACCTATGACGCACGCAAAGGCGGCCCGGGCCATGTGCAGCCCTGCCCTATCCCGAAACTGGAAGAACTCTTCGAAAAATGCGCCTTCGAGCATTGGCAGCTGGAGGTCAAGAGTGCCTCGCGCACCCGCGCCGCCACCACGGTGCTGGCCATTCGTGAACTGGCCCAGCAATACGGCCTGCTGGACAAGGTCACCATCACCTCGAGCTCACGCGAAGTGCTGGGCGCCGCACAAGAGCTGGTACCCGACGTGTCTCGCGGGCTGGTGGCCGAATACGCCTGGCTCGACCCACTGAAGGTCGCGCAAAACTACGGCTGCGAGTTGCTGGCCTTGAACTGGACACTGTGCACCCCAGAGCGCCTGCTCAAAGCCCAGGGCCAGGGGTTGCATGTGTCGGTGTGGACAGTCAACGAACCGGCACTGATGCGCCGGCTCGCTGATTTTGGCGTGGACAGCCTGATTACAGACTTTCCCGGTTTGGCCAAGACCACCCTCGGGTAGGGCTGAAATCGGTATCCCCGACCGGCTCAGGCCACCGGTCGGAGCCGCTTAAAAAAGCCGGTTCAGGCCGTCGTAGGCAGCTACCCGATAGGCTTCGGCCATGGTCGGGTAGTTGAACGTGGTGTTGACGAAGTACTTCAGGTTATTCAGCTCGCCCGGCTGGTTCATGATCGCCTGGCCGATGTGGACGATTTCCGAAGCCTGGTAGCCGAAGCAGTGCACGCCGAGGATTTCCAGAGTTTCGCGGTGGAACAGGATTTTCAGCATGCCCTGTGGTTCGCCGGCGATCTGCGCGCGGGCCATGCCCTTGAAGAAGGCCTTGCCCACTTCGTACGGTACCTTGGCCTGGGTCAGTTCCTGCTCGTTCTTGCCGATCGAGCTGATCTCCGGAATGGTGTAGATACCGGTCGGCACGTCATTGACGAAGCGCCAGCTGCCATTGTCGACGATGCTGCCCGCTGCCGAACGGCCCTGGTCATGGGCGGCACTGGCCAGGCTCGGCCAGCCGATCACGTCACCGGCACCGTAGATGTTCGACACGGTGGTGCGGTAGGCCTCGTCGACCTCAATCTGGCCGCGGCTGTTGACCTTGATGCCGATGTTTTCCAGGCCCAGCTTGTCGGTGTTGCCGGTACGGCCGTTGCACCACAGCAAGGCGTCGGCCTTAATCTTCTTGCCCGACTTCAGGTGAAGGATCACACCGTTGTCCAAGCCTTCGACCCGGTCGTACTCCTCGTTGTGGCGCACGGTGATATTGTTGTTGCTGAAGTGGTAGCTCAGCGCCTGGGAAATTTCCGAATCCAGGAAGCTCAGCAACTGGCCACGGTTATCGACCAGCTCGACCAGCACACCCAGGCCGCTGAAGATCGAGGCGTATTCGCAACCGATCACGCCGGCGCCGTAAACGATCAGCTTGCGCGGGGTGTGGCTGAGGCTGAGGATGGTGTCGCTGTCATAGACGCGCGGGTGGTGGAAGTCGATGTCGGCCGGGCGATACGGGCGCGAGCCGGTGGCGATGATGATCTGCTTGGCGTTGAGCTTTTCGACCACACCGTTGGGGCAGACCACTTCGATGGTCTGCTCGTCGGCGAAGCTGCCGGTGCCGAAGAACAGGTCGACACGGTTGCGAGCGTAGTAGCCGGTGCGCGAAGCGACCTGCTTGGCAATGACCTTTTCGGCGCTCTTGAGCACGTCCGGGAAGGAGAACCAGCGCGGCTCGCCGATGGCGCGGAACATCGGGTTGGTGTTGAACTGCATGATCTGCCGCACCGAGTGACGCAGTGCCTTGGACGGGATGGTGCCCAAGTGGGTGCAGTTGCCGCCGACCTGGCGACGGCTGTCGACCATCGCCACCTTGCGCCCTGCTTTGGCGGCGTTCATTGCCGCGCCTTCTCCGGCCGGGCCGGAACCCAGCACCACTACGTCGTAGTTGTAGACAGCCAT
Organism: Pseudomonas sp. SWRI50; assembly: GCF_014269095.1. Lineage (NCBI taxonomy): Bacteria > Pseudomonadati > Pseudomonadota > Gammaproteobacteria > Pseudomonadales > Pseudomonadaceae > Pseudomonas > Pseudomonas sp. SWRI50. The sequence goes on from NZ_JABWRW010000023.1 coordinate 88,805, forward strand.
GCGTACTCCTTCAGAACTGGCCCGCGAGTCACGGTGGCTCGCGGGGCGCGATCATGTCGCCGGGGCGCCATGAGAAAATTCGGTTGCAGTCTAATCAAGCGTGAACGCCGCGCACATTAACCCTTGGTCGCGTCGTAGGCCAATTTTGCCTGCACTACATGTGGTTCACCGATTCCCTGGCGATCATCCATCCTTGCGCTTTCACTCGCCTTTCATTGCCCGTGCAAACGCTGGGGTCGCTCGGGAGACGAAGCCACCCTCGGCCCGAGTCACCAATACGGCGGCAAGGTTATGGCTGACGGCGAAATCCCAGCCGCGCTCGGGGCCGAGAATCAGCAGCAGGGTCGAGAACCCGTCAGCCTTCAGCGCCGAGGCGTCGAGCACAGTGGCCGCAGCCAGGTCGTGCGCGACCGGGCGCCCGAGACGGGCATCGAAGGTGTGCGAATAGCGCCGGCCATTCTGCTCGAAATAGTGGCGATAGTCACCCGAGGTCGATACCGAAAGGCCATCCACCGGGATGACCTGGCGGGCGATCTGGCGGTCTTCACGGGGCAGCTCGAGGGCGATGCGCCACGGGCTGCCATCGGGTTTGCGGCCAACCGCCTTGAGCTCGCCGGTGGCTTCGGCGATGAAACTGCTGATGCCCATGGCCTGCAGGCGCTGGGCGATCAGGTCAACCGCGTGGCCGGCGGCGATGCTGTTGAAATCCAGTTCCACCGGGGCATCCTTGCACAATGCCTGGCCTTCGATGCGCAGGTGCTGGTAGCCCACGCGCAGGCGCGCCTGGGCGAGGGCTCGCGGGTCGGGCACCTGCTCGTGGCGGGCCTGGGGGCCGAAGCCCCAGAGGTCGAGTAGCGGCTCGACAGTGAGGTCGAAGGCGCCGGCACTTTGCGCCGCCAACTGCTGGCCGAAGCGGACCAGGTCGAGCATGTCTGATGGCAATGCCAGGCATTGATTGGCCGGCAGCTGGTTGAACTGGCTGACAGTGGAATCGCTGCGGTAGGTGGAATAGTGCTGGTCGATGTCCTGGAGGATGGCTTCGACTTCAGCCTGCACCTGGGCTGGGGCCGGGCCACCGGGGGCGCGGACGTACTGGATGCTGTAGCTGCTGCCCATGGTCGGGCCGCCCAGGCGCTCAAGGGTCGGGCCCTGGTTGCAGGCGGTGAGGAGCATCAGGATGAACAGGAGGGCTGCGCGCAAATTCGGACTCTCGGTCGCCGACACTGGCCTCTTCGCGGGTAAACCCGCCCCCACAAGGTATTGCACCGCCCTCAAGGACGCAGACGAACCTGTGGGGGGTTTACCCGCGAAGAGGCCAGTAGAGACAACATAAATGCTAGGCAAAAAAAACGGGAACCCGAAGGTTCCCGTTTTTTCATTGCCTTACAAGCGAATCAGCGTGGAAACGCTGGCGGGTTCACACCGGCCATGTCTTCCATCACACGAACTACCTGGCAGCTGTAACCGAATTCGTTGTCGTACCAAACGTACAGCACAACGCGGTTGTCGTTGGCGATGGTCGCCTCTGCGTCAACCACACCGGCGTGGCGCGAGCCGACGAAGTCGGTCGAAACCACTTCCTGCGAGCTGACGAAGTCGATCTGCTTGTGCAGCTCCGAGTGCATGGCCGTCTGGCGCAGGTACTCGTTGATCTCTTCGCGGGTGGTGGGCTTTTCCAGGTTCAGGTTCAAGATAGCCATCGAGACGTTCGGCGTCGGTACGCGAATCGCGTTGCCGGTCAGCTTGCCCTTCAGCACGGGCAGTGCCTTGGCGGCTGCAGTGGCGGCACCGGTCTCGGTGATAACCATGTTCAGCGGCGCGGCACGGCCACGGCGGCTGCCCTTGTGGAAGTTGTCGATCAGGTTCTGGTCGTTGGTGAACGAGTGAACGGTTTCGACGTGGCCGTTGACGATGCCGTACTTGTCGTTGACAGCCTTCAGCACCGGCACGATGGCGTTGGTGGTGCAGGAAGCGGCCGAGATGATCTTGTCATCGGCGGTGATGTCACCGTGGTTGATGCCGTGCACGATGTTCTTCAGCGCGCCCTTGCCAGGTGCGGTGAGGATCACGCGGGCAGCGCCCGGGCAGGCCAGGTGCTGACCCAGGCCGTCGGCATCACGCCATACACCGGTGTTGTCGACGATCAGCGCGTTGTCGATGCCGTACTGGGTGTAGTCGACTTCGCTCGGGTTCTTGGCGTAGATAACCTGGATCAGGTTGCCGTTGGCGGTGATGGTGTTGTTGGCTTCGTCGATGGTGATGGTGCCATCGAACGGGCCGTGCACCGAGTCACGGCGCAGCAGGCTGGCACGCTTGACCAAGTCGTTCTCGGCGCCTTTGCGCACGACGATGGCACGCAGGCGCAGGCCGTCGCCACCACCGGTCTTCTCAATCAGGATGCGCGCCAGCAGGCGGCCGATGCGGCCGAAACCGTACAGGACGACGTCGGTGCCTTTACGGGCCGAAGCGTTCTGTTGGCCAACTACGTCAGCCAGCTCTTCACGCACGAACTGCTCGGCGCTGCGGCCGTTGCCTTCCTGCTTGAACTTGTTGGCCAGCTTGCCCAGGTCAACCGAAGCGGCGCCCAGTTTCAGCTCGCTCATGGCCTTGAGCAGAGGGAACGTCTCGTGGACAGACAGTTCGGTCTCGTCGGTCTGACGATGACGCGCAAAGCGGTGGGCTTTGAGGATCGAGATAACCGAACGGTTGATCAGGCTGCGGCCATAAATCGAGCTCACCACGTTGTTGTTGCGGTAGAGCTGACCGATAAGCGGGATCATCGCTTCAGCCAATGCTTCACGATCAATCCACTCACCAAGACACTGGTCGGGCTTCTGAGTCACGGGAACCTTCCACATGTAGGGACAGAAAAAAGGGGCTACATTATGACGCCCCAACGCGGAACGGGCAATGAGCGCCTGTCGCGGCAGCCAGAGCCAGTGTTCATGGCCTTTGGAGCCTGACAGCAGGCACCAGCACCGGTACAATCGGTGTCTTTGCCGCAACGCTTGGAGTGCAATCTCCCGTGTCAGTTCTGCGCCTACCGCAACTGTCGGCCACGGCCGGCAAACAAACCTGGGGCAACCTGCCCGGTGCCGCCCTCAGCCTTGCCATTGCCGAAGCCGCCAGCAGCGCTGGCCGCTTTACCCTGCTGCTGACCGCCGACAGCCAGGCCGCCGACCGTCTGGAACAGGAGCTGCGCTTCTTTGCCCCAGACCTGCCGGTGCTGCCCTTCCCCGACTGGGAAACCCTGCCCTACGACCTGTTCTCGCCGCACCAGGACATCATCTCCCAGCGCATTGCCAGCCTGTACCGGCTGCCGGAGCTGAGCCACGGCATTCTCGTCGTGCCGATCACCACCGCCCTGCACCGCCTGGCGCCGACCCGCTTCCTGCTGGGCAGCAGCCTGGTGCTGGACATCGGCCAGACCATCGACGTCGAGCAAATGCGCACGCGCCTTGAAGCCAGCGGCTACCGCTGCGTCGACACCGTTTATGAACATGGCGAATTCGCCGTGCGCGGCGCGCTGATCGACCTGTACCCCATGGGCAGCAAGCTGCCCTACCGCATCGACCTGTTCGATGACGAAATTGAGACGCTGCGCACCTTCGACCCCGAGACCCAGCGCTCGATCGACAAGGTCGACTCGGTGCGCCTGCTGCCGGCGCGCGAATTTCCGATGCAAAAAGAGGAAGTGACCCGCTTCAAGGCGCGCTTCCGCGAACGCTTTGACGTCGACTTCCGCCGCAGCGCGATCTTCCAGGACCTGGCCAGCGGCATCATTCCCGCCGGCATCGAGTACTACCTGCCGCTGTTCTTCGAAGACACCTCGACGCTGTTCGACTACCTGCCCAGCGACACCCAGGTGTTTTCCCTGCCGGGCGTCGAGCAGGCCGCCGAGCACTTCTGGAACGACGTGCGCGGGCGCTACGAAGACCGCCGTGGCGACCTGAGCCGCCCGCTGCTGCCGCCTGCCGAGCTGTTCCTGCCGGTGGAAGACTGTTTCGCCCGGCTCAAGCAATGGCCGCGGGTGGTAGTCAGCGCCGATGACGTCGAGGCAGGTGCCGGCCGTGAACGCTTCCCAGCACGCCCCCTGCCCGAACTTGCCATCGAGGCCAAGGCCAACCAGCCACTGGCGGCGCTGTCCAGCTTCCTTGACCAGTTCCCTGGCCGCGTACTGTTTACCGCCGAGTCTGCGGGCCGTCGCGAAGTGCTGCTGGAACTGCTCGAACGCCTGAAACTGCGCCCGCACACCGTCGAAGGCTGGGCCGACTTCATCACCGGCTCCGAGCGGCTGGCGATCACCATTGCCCCGCTCGACGAAGGCCTGGTGCTGGACGACCCGGCCCTGGCCCTGATCGCCGAGAGCCCGCTGTTCGGCCAGCGCGTGATGCAGCGCCGGCGGCGCGACAAACGCGGCGAGACCGCCAACGATGCGGTGATCAAGAACCTCACCGAACTGCGCGAAGGCGCACCGGTGGTGCACATCGACCATGGCGTGGGCCGCTACCTGGGCCTCGCTACCCTGGAGATCGACGGCCAGGCCGCCGAGTTCCTCACCCTGGAATACGCCGAGGGCGCCAAGCTGTACGTGCCGGTGGCCAACCTGCACCTGATCGCCCGCTACACCGGCAGCGATGACGCCCTGGCGCCGCTGCACCGGCTCGGCTCCGAGGCCTGGCAGAAGGCCAAGCGCAAGGCCGCCGAGCAGGTGCGTGATGTCGCCGCTGAGCTGCTCGACATCTATGCCCGCCGCGCCGCGCGCAAGGGCTACGCCTTTGCCGACCCCGCTGCCGACTACGCCACTTTCAGTGCCGGGTTCCCCTTCGAAGAAACCCCCGACCAGCAGAACGCCATCGAAGCCGTGCGCGCCGACATGCTGGCGGCCAAGCCGATGGACCGCCTGGTGTGCGGCGACGTAGGCTTCGGCAAGACCGAAGTGGCCATGCGCGCGGCCTTCATCGCCGTGCACAGCGGCCGCCAAGTGGCGGTGCTGGTGCCGACTACCCTGCTGGCCCAACAGCACTACAACAGCTTCCGCGACCGCTTCGCCGACTGGCCGGTAACCGTCGAAGTGATGAGCCGTTTCAAATCGGCCAAGGAAGTCGCCAGCGCGGCGGCGGACCTGGCCGAGGGCAAGATCGACATCCTCATCGGCACCCACAAGCTGCTGCAGGACGATGTGCGCTTCAAGGACCTGGGCCTGGTAGTGATCGACGAAGAGCACCGCTTTGGCGTACGCCAGAAGGAACAGCTCAAAGCCCTGCGCAGCGAGGTAGACATTCTCACCCTGACCGCCACGCCGATTCCGCGCACCCTGAACATGGCCGTGGCCGGCATGCGCGACCTGTCGATCATCGCCACACCGCCCGCCCGACGCCTGTCGGTGCGCACCTTCGTCATGGAACACAACAACAGCACGGTCAAAGAAGCCCTGCTGCGTGAACTGCTGCGCGGTGGCCAGGTGTATTACCTGCACAACGACGTGAAAACCATCGAGAAGTGCGCTGCAGACCTTGCCGAACTGGTCCCGGAAGCGCGTATCGGCATCGGCCACGGCCAGATGCGCGAGCGCGAGCTGGAACAGGTGATGAGCGACTTCTACCACAAGCGCTTCAATGTGCTGATCGCCTCGACCATCATCGAGACCGGCATCGACGTGCCAAGCGCCAACACCATTGTCATCGAGCGCGCCGACAAGTTCGGCCTGGCCCAGTTGCACCAGTTGCGTGGCCGGGTCGGCCGCAGCCACCACCAGGCCTACGCCTACCTGCTGACGCCAGCACGTCAAAAGGTCAGCAGCGACGCCGAGAAGCGCCTGGAAGCCATCGCCAATACCCAGGACCTGGGGGCAGGCTTCGTGCTGGCCACCAACGACCTGGAAATCCGCGGCGCTGGTGAACTGCTGGGCGAAGGCCAAAGCGGGCAGATCCAGGCAGTCGGTTTCACCCTCTACATGGAAATGCTCGAGCGCGCGGTCAAGGCCATCCGCAAAGGTGCCCAGCCAAACCTCGAACAGCCACTGGGTGGCGGCCCGGAGATCAACCTGCGCCTACCGGCCCTGATCCCCGAGGGCTACCTGCCCGATGTGCATGCACGCCTGATCCTTTACAAGCGCATCGCCTCGGCCGCCGACGAAGAAGGCCTCAAAGACTTGCAAGTCGAGATGATCGACCGCTTCGGCCTGCTGCCGGAGCCAACCAAAAACTTGATGCGCCTGACCTCGCTCAAGCTGCAGGCGGAAAAGCTCGGCATCAAGAAAGTCGATGCCGGCCCCAACGGCGGCAAGCTTGAGTTCGAGGCCGAGACACCGGTCGACCCGCTGACCCTGATCAAGCTGATCCAGGGCCAGCCCAAACGCTACAAGTTCGAAGGCGCCACCCAGTTCCGCTTCCTGGTACCGATGGAACGCCCCGACGAACGTTTCAACACCCTTGAGGCGCTGTTCGAGCGCCTGACCCCACAGTCTGCCTAAGGAAGATCCATGCGTGCCATCCGTTGCCTGACCCTGCTGCTGGCGCTGTTCGCGCCAGCCGCCTTCGCTGAAGGCCTGTATCAGGTAGAAATGATCCTGGTGCGGCAAAACAGCGTCCCCGCCTTCACCAGCCCGTTCGCCCCCGAAGACTGGAGCGCCGGTGCGCCGCGCCTGGACAAGGCCGCCGAGCGCCCACTGGGGCTGGACGATGAAACCACCCGCCTGCAAGCCACCGCCGACTACACCGTGCTGATGCACAAGGCCTGGCAGCAGCAGGTCGGCAGCGAACCCAGCCGCATCGCCCTGGGCGAGGGCGAAGAGCAGTTCGGCCACTTCCCCATCGAAGGCAACCTGAGCATCGCCGAAGGCCGCTTCATCGCGGTGGAGGCCAACTTCTGGGTCAACCAGCTCGACGGCAACGGCAGCGTGCTGCGCAGCGAGCAATTCAAGCAGAGCAACAGCAACGTCAAGGGCGGCCAATTGACCTTCCTTGATGGCGGGCACCTGGCGGTGCTGCTGAAAGTGACGCCGGCCGGGATGCGCAAGCTGCCAGAGATGGACCCGGAGATGATGGAGCAGTGATGTGAGCGAGACCGATGCGCAGTTCTTTATCCGGGGCCTTGACACCTGGAGGTTCGCGTTTGACCGCACTACGCTGCAACGCGGCCTCGACTATGCAGAGGAAGGCAGGAGCGAAATCGTATCGATCCTGGACCTGACCATCCGCGCGCAGTGCGCAGGCTCTGGCGGCCGCGCCTATTACCAGCGCATCACGCTGGACATGACCGAGGACGGCCTTGAATGCGAGGGCACCTGCTCGTGCCCGGTCGGTGACAATTGCAAACACTGCGCAGCGGCGCTCTATTTGCTGGAACGGGGCCCGGACTGGGTCGAAGGCACACCTGACGACCCCCTTGCCGTTACGCCAGCAGCGCAGCAGTCCCTAGAATTGCCCCCCGAACTGGCACACTGGGTCGAGGCCCTGGAAGTACCGGCAAGCCTTGCCACACAACCCGCCAAGCGCAAAGGCCCTGCACTCTACTATGTGGTGAGCAACAACCATGGCCAGTGCATGCTCAGCGTGTTCAAAGGTACCCGGCAGCCCGATGACAGCTTGAAGCTGAGCCGGCCCAGTTCGATGCCCGAGCTCATCTACTACACACCCAAGTACGTGACCGATGAAGACTTGCGTGCGCTGCGGCTGATCGATGCCCTCAGTAAGGATTACAGCCTGCCCGTCGCACGCCTGGAAGGCAAAAAGGGCGCCGAACTCTACGAGTATGCCCTCGCCACCGGCCGCTTACTGTATGGCCAACAGCAGAAACCCCTGGCCCAAGGCCCCGACCTGCACGCCGAATTTCGTTGGGTTCGGCTGGACAACGGCAGCTACCGCGGCGCCTGGCACCATGCTGAAAATACCCACATGCTGGCACTGCCGGTCGACCCACTCTATTACGTCGACCCACAAGGCGGACAGACCGGCAAGCTGCTGCATGACCTTGACCCGTTCATTGCCAGCCAACTGGCCAGCGCCCCGACGGTTCCCGAGCACCTGATCATCCCCCTGAGCCATCGCTTGAACGCATTGAACCGCCAGGTTCCGACGCCCACCAAGGTCCGCAGCGAACAGATCGACACGATCGAGCCTCGCCCTCACCTGACCCTCGGCAGCCTCGAGTACAGCGCGTACATGCCCAAGACCGGACGCATGCAGCGCCAGATGCAGCACCGCGCCGCGCTGTCGTTCGACTACGACGGCCTGCGCGCCAGCGGCAACGACGACAAACCGTTGACCCGCCTGGTGGATGCCACCAGCCAGCGCATTCGCCGCCAGCCCAAGGCCGAACAGGCGCTGCGCAAGACGCTACGCGACCTCGGCTTCAAGGCCGCCACCCGGCAGAGCAAGGCGCTGCCCGACAGTGCGGGCGAGATGCACCAACTGCCGGATGACGAGGCCTGGCTGCACTTCGCCCGCAACGGCCTGGCACGCCTGCGTGAAGCCGGCTGGGTGATCGACATCCACCGCGATTTTTCCTTCAACCTGCACGAGGTGGACGACTGGTACGCCAGCATCGACGAAGCCCCCGGGCATGAATGGTTCGACCTGGAACTGGGCATCGTGGTCGATGGCCAGCGCCACAGCCTGCTGCCGATCGTGCTGCAGTTGCTGCGCAGCAACCCGGAACTGCTGCGCCCCAGCGAACTGGCCCGGCGCAGTGACGACGAACACTTGCTGATCGACCTTAACCGCGGCCGCCTCGACAGCCCCGCGCTGCGCGTCGCCCTGCCCTACGGCCGGATCAAGGCGGTGATGGGCACCCTTGGCGAGCTCTACCTGCATGAAGACGCCGCCGGCCCTTCACTGCGCCTGGACCGGGCCGATGCCGCGCGCTTGAACGAGCTCGATCACCTGCCGCTGCACTGGGAAGGCGGCGCGCACGTGCGCGACCTGGGCAAGCGCCTGCGTGACGCACGCGACCTGCAGGTCGAACCGCCCGCGCAACTGAACGCGGCCCTGCGCCCTTATCAGCAACAAGGCCTGAACTGGTTACAAGCCCTGCGCGAAATGGGCACGGGCGGCATCCTCGGCGATGACATGGGCTTGGGCAAGACCCTGCAAACCCTGGCTCACCTGTTGCTGGAGAAACAGTCCGGCCGCCTGACCACTCCCGCCCTGGCGGTGATGCCGACCAGCCTGATACCCAACTGGCTCGACGAGGCCAAACGCTTTGCCCCCGACCTGCGCGTGGTGGCACTGCAGGGCCCAGGGCGCAGCAAGCATTTCGCCACGCTGCACGACTATGACCTGGTGCTCACCACCTATGCCCTCGTGCCCCGCGACCTCGAACACTTGCGCACGCAGCACTGGCACGTGCTGGTACTCGACGAGGCGCAGAACATCAAAAGCAGCACCAGCAAAGCCGCCCTCGCCGTCTGCGAGCTGCAGGCCGAGCAGCGCCTGTGCCTGACCGGTACGCCGATGGAAAACAACCTCGGCGAGCTGTGGTCGATCTTCCACTTCCTGATGCCGGGCTGGCTGGGCGACCTCAAGCGCTTCAACCAGGATTACCGCACCCCGATCGAACGCCGCGGCGACGCCGAACGCATGGCCCACCTGGTCAGCCGCATCCGCCCGTTCCTGCTGCGCCGCACCAAGGAACAGGTGGCCACCGAACTGCCCGCCAAGACCGAGATGGTGCACTGGGTCGAGCTCAGCGATGCTCAGCGCGATACCTACGAGGCGGTGCGGGTGGCGATGGACAAGAAAGTGCGCGACGAAATCGCCCGAAACGGCGCCTCGCGCAGCCAGATTGTCATCCTTGATGCCCTGCTCAAGTTACGCCAGGTGTGCTGCGACCTGCGCCTGGTGAAGGGCGTCGAGACCAAGGGCAACCAGGCCGATAAAGGCAAGCTCGGCGCCCTGCTGGAGATGCTCGAAGAGCTGCTCAGTGAAGGCCGGCGGGTACTGCTGTTCTCCCAGTTCACCTCGATGCTGGCATTGATCGAGCAAGAACTGCAAAAGCGCAAGGTGCGTTACAGCCTGCTGACCGGCGACACCCGCGACCGCCGCACGCCGGTGCAAGCGTTCCAGCAGGGTGACAGCGAAGTGTTCCTGATCAGCCTCAAGGCGGGTGGCACCGGGTTGAACCTGACGGCTGCGGACACGGTGATCCACTTTGACCCCTGGTGGAACCCGGCCAGCGAAAACCAGGCCACCGACCGCGCCTACCGCATCGGCCAGGACAAACCGGTGTTCGTGTTCAAGCTGATTACCCGCGGCACGGTGGAAGAGAAGATTCAGCTGTTGCAGCAAGAGAAGGCGGCCCTGGCGGCAAGCCTGCTCGATGGCGGGCAGGCCGGGCAGTGGCGGCTGGGGGATGATGAGATCGAGGCGCTGTTTGCCCCCTTGCCCGGGAAGCGCGGCCGCTAGCAGCCAGTGCCGACCTCTTCGCGGGGCAAGCCCGCTCCCACAGAAAATGTACAGCCCTCAAGAGCGGTGCAGCCCTGTGGTGTACAGCCCTCAAGAGCGGTGCAGTCCTGTGGTGTACAGTCCTCAAGAGCGGTGCAGTCCTGTGGTGTACAGCCCTCAAGAGCGGTGCAGTCCTGGACTGCCCCCAAGAAGTTGGACACCAATCCAACCCTTGGGGGATCTATGGGCAAGTACACCGAGCAGTTCAAGCTCAAGGCGATTGCAGCCTACCTTGATGGCAGCCA
>NZ_JABWRW010000024.1:0-86303 GCF_014269095.1 Pseudomonas sp. SWRI50
GCGTGTGCTCCCACTCGTGCTCGCAGCACCTCCGGCAGTCAGCTTGCCATTCACCGCTCTCACTCCTGATTCTAATACCCCCTCAAGACACAAGCCGGCTTGCCGGCGATGAGGCCAGTGCGGACTTACGGCAGGTCGCGGCTGCGGTAGAACGCCGTCAGCACTTTCACCAGGTGCGCCAGGTCATGGCTGCCGCACAACTCGCGGATCGAGTGCATGGCAAAGGTTGGCAAGCCGATATCGACCGTGCGCACACCCAGGTTGCTGGCGGTGATTGGGCCGATGGTCGAGCCGCAACCCATGTCGCTGCGCACCACGAAGCTCTGCACCGGTACTTCTTCGGCCATGCACAGGTGGCGGAAGAACCCGGCGGTTTCGCTGTTGGTGGCGTAGCGCTGGTTGTTGTTGACCTTGATCACCGGCCCGGCGTTGAGCTTGGGCCCGTGGTTGCCGTCGTGCTTGTCGGCATAGTTGGGGTGCACGCCATGGGCGTTGTCAGCCGACACCATCAGCGAGCGCTGAATGGTCCGCACATAGCTGTCACCTTCGGGCAGCAGGCGTTGCAAGGTCTGCTCGAGCATGGGGCCGTCGGCGCCACAGGCCGAGCACGAGCCGACTTCTTCGTGGTCGTTGCACACCAGCACGCAGGTTTCGTCGCTGTCGGCAGCCAGCAGCGCTTGCAGGCCGGCATAGCACGACAGCAGGTTGTCCAGGCGGGCACCGGCGATGAAGTCGCGGTTGATGCCGATCAGCGCGGCATCCTGGGTGTCGTAGAAGCTCAGCTCGTAGTCCAGCACCACGTCGGCGTTGAGCTCGTGCTCACGGGCCAGCTGTTCGGTGAGCAGCGCGCGGAAGTCGATGCGCTCGTCGCCGGCGACCTGGGCCAGGATGGGCGGCAGTTCGTTCTGCGGGTTGATCTGCCAGCCTTCGTTGGCGGTGCGGTTGAGGTGGATCGCCAGGTTGGGGATCACCGCGATGGGCAGCTTGAAGTCGATCAGCTGGCTTTCGACCTTGCCGTCACGGCGGAAGGTGACTCGGCCGGCCAGGGACAGGTCGCGGTCGAACCAGGGCGCCAGCAGCGCACCGCCGTAAACCTCGACGCCCAGCTGCAGGAAGCCTTGGCGCTGCAGTTCGGGTTGCGGCTTGACGCGCAGGCACGGGCTGTCGGTGTGGGCACCGACCATGCGGATACCGCCAAGCAGGGGCGCTTGCTTGCCCAGTTTGATAGCGATGATCGAGGAGTCGTTGCGGGTGACGTAATACCGACCACCCGGCACCGTTGACCAGCTGTCGCGCTCGTCCAGGCGCTGGTAGCCGGCGGCCTCGAGGCGCTGGGCCAGGCTGGCGGTGGCATGGAAGGGCGTGGGGGAGGCCTTGAGGAAATCGATCAGGCCAGTGTTCAGTGCTTCGCGCATAACTCACTCCAGACAGCAGTGGCGCGAGTTTAACGCAGATAGATCACAAATTGTGTCGGCCTCTTCGCGGGGCAACCCCGCGCCCACAGATACCTCGCAAACCCTGTGGGAGCGGGCTTGCCCCGCGAAAGGGCCCGCTAAGCCCTAGCGTCATCAGAACGGTGCCGGGCACTCGAACTTCAACCGCTCCCCGCTGACCGGGTGAGTGAAGCTCAGCATTGCCGCATGCAGGCACAACCGGTCATAGGCCGCCAAGGCTTCAGGGTTGGCATACAAGCGGTCACCCAGCAGCGGGTGGCCGATCGACAGCATGTGGACGCGCAGCTGGTGCGAGCGCCCGGTAATCGGCGTCAACTCGACCCGGCAGTGGTCGCCGCAACGCTCCAGGACGCGCCAGAAAGTCAGGGCATGCTTGCCTTGCTCATGGTCCACCACATGCCGTGGCTTGGTCGGCGGGTCGTAGCGCAGGGGCAGGTCGATGCTGCCGCTGTCCAGCGCCGGCTGGCCCCAGCACAGGGCGGTATAGGCCTTTTCGGTCTCGCGGTCGTGGAACTGGCGCGACAGCTCGCGGTGGCTGTCGGCATCGCGGGCCAGCAGGATGATGCCGGAGGTTTCCCAGTCCAGACGGTGCACGATCAGCGCATCGGGGTAGCCGTTTTCCTGCAGGCGGGTGATCAAGCAGTCCTTGTTGTCATCGGCACGGCCGGGCACTGACAGCAGCAGGGTTGGCTTGTTGACCACCAGGATGGCGGCGTCTTCGTGGAGGATCTGGACGTTTGACAGCGGCATTGCGTGGTCTCGGTTAAATCGGGGAAAACCATTGGGGCCGCGTTGCGGCCCATCGCCGGCTAGCCAGCTCCTACAGGTACAGCGCGGACCCTGTAGGAGCTGGCTTGCCGGCGATGGGCTGCAACGCAGCCCCAATGATCACGCCAGAACGCTGAATCAGCGATCAGGCAAGGTAATGTTCAGCTCCAGAATCGAGCAGCTGCCCTGGTTTTCCAGCTCGATGTGCACATCATCGTTGCCGATGTTCACATACTTGCGGATCACTTCGAGCAGTTCTTTCTGCAGTGCCGGCAGGTAGTCCGGTTCGCTGCGCTGGCCGCGCTCATGCGCCACGATGATCTGTAGACGCTCTTTCGCCACCGACGCGCTGGTCTGTTTCTGTCTGCCACGAAAGAAGTCAAAAAGGTTCATGGTTTACTTGCCTCCAAACAGGCGCGCGAAGAATCCTTGCTTCGGCACTTCGATGAACCGCAGGGGCTTTTCTTTGCCCAGCAGACGGTCGACGGTATCGCTATAGGCCTGGCCGGCATCGCTCTGGTCGTCGAGGATGACCGGGATGCCCTGGTTGGAAGCCTTGAGCACTGCCTGGGACTCAGGGATCACGCCCTTGAGCTTGATCGCGAGGATGTCGGTAACGTCGTCGATGCTCAGCATCTCGCCTTTCTCGACGCGCTCAGGGTGGTAGCGGGTGATCAGCAGGTGTTCCTTGATCGGCTCTTCGCCGTTCTCGGAGCGGCGCGACTTGCTCGACAGGATGCCCAGCATGCGGTCCGAGTCACGTACCGAGGAAACCTCAGGGTTGGTCACGACGATGGCTTCGTCGGCGAAGTACATCGCCAGGTGCGCGCCTTTTTCGATACCGGCCGGGGAGTCGCAGATGACGTACTCGAAGTCATTCTTGAGTTCCATCAGCACTTTCTCGACGCCTTCCTGGGTCAGCGCGTCCTTGTCACGGGTCTGGCTGGCGGCCAGGACGTACAGATTCTCGAGGCGCTTGTCCTTGATCAAGGCTTGCTGCAGGTTGGCTTCGCCGTTGACCACGTTGACGAAGTCGTACACCACGCGGCGCTCGCAGCCCATGATCAGGTCGAGGTTACGCAGGCCCACGTCGAAGTCGACGATGACTGTCTTGTGGCCGCGCAGTGCGAGGCCGGTGCCGATGGCGGCGCTGGTGGTGGTCTTGCCCACACCCCCCTTGCCGGAAGTAACGACGAGAATCTTGGCCAAGGTGTTTCACCCCTAAATAAGTCGGGACAGGTGTCCCAGCAATATGCAAAAAACGGCAACAGGTAAAAAAGTTGCTCTAAAAATGACGGCAAGTATCCGTTAAAGACGGGTGATGTTCAACACGTCACCAGACAGGCTGACTTGCACGCCGAAGCCCCACAGCGGGTCGCGGCGCAGGTCTTCGCAGACCTTGTACTGGCCTGCGATCGAGACCATTTCCGCCGTCATCTGCTGGCAGAAAATGCGTGCTTTGGTGTTGCCTTTGATGCCCGCCAGGGCGCGGCCGCGCATGGCGCCGTACACATGGATGTTGCCATCGGCCAGAAGTTCCGCACCTGGGCTGACCGACGCGGTCACCACCAGGTCGCCGCCTTGGGCGTAGATCTGCTGGCCGCCACGCACCGGCGAGGTGATGATGCGGGTCGGGCGGATTTCCGGTTCGGCTGCAGGCGCAGGCGCCGGCTCGGGCTTTTTCACCTCGGGCTCGGGTTCCAGCGGCCGTTCGCGCGCGCCGGACGGCGGCAGCACCGGCAGGTCGATGGCGATCGCCGCGGCGATGTCCTCGATGCGGTTGGCGCGGATCGCCAGGGTACGCAGGCCATGGTGGCGGCAGATACGCATCAAGCCGGGCAGGTCGATGGCGCCTTCGCTGGCCGGCAGCTTGTCCAGCGCCAGCACCAGCGGCGTGTTGCTGAAAAAGTTGGGTGCCTGCGCGACTTTGGCCGCCAATTGGCGGTCGAGGGCTTCAAGGTCATTGCGCGCCAGTTCCAGCACAGTGATGGCGAGCATGCTGCCCTTGAGCTGGAACACGGAGGCGGTGTCGGGGGTCTGGTTTAGGCTCATGGTCTGCATAGACGGCTTGTTGCGAAAAAAGTGCCCTGACTTATAACGAGAACACCCGTTGCCCGCAACATGCGCTGATCCGTTGTAGAATGCGCGGCCTTTGTCTTTCCGGAAGCTTCAATGGAACGCCCGCGTTTTCGCCCCTATTTCCTTCACCCCAGATTCTGGGGCCTGTGGCTGGGCCTGGGCCTGCTGTGGCTGATCGTCCAGCTGCCTTACCGGGCCTTGCTGTGGGTCGGCACTGCCCTGGGCGCAGTGATGTACCGGGTTGCCGGCGAGCGTCGACGCATCGCCGCGCGCAACCTTGAACTGTGTTTCCCTGAAATGTCCGACGACGAACGGCAGCGTTTGTTGAAGGCCAACTTCGCCTCCACCGGCATCGCCTTCTTCGAAATGGCCATGAGCTGGTGGTGGCCCAAGGCCAGGTTGGCACGCCTGGCACATATCGAAGGCCTCGAGCACCTGCAGGCTGCCCAGCAGGCAGGGCAGGGCGCGATTCTGATGGCCGTGCACTTCACCACCCTGGAAATCGGCGCCGCGCTGCTGGGCCAGCAGCACACCATCGATGGTATGTACCGCGAGCACGGCAACCCGCTGTTCGACTTCATCCAGCGCAGCGGCCGTGAGCGGCACAACCTCGACTCGCTGGCGGTGGAGCGTGAAGACGTACGCGGCATGCTCAAGCTGCTGCGTTCGGGCCGGGCAATCTGGTATGCGCCCGACCAGGATTACGGCGCCAAGCAGAGCCTGTTCGTGCCGTTGTTCGGCATCCCGGCGGCGACCGTGACCGCCACCACCAAGTTCGCCCGCCTGGGCAAGGCGCAGGTCATCACCTTTACCCAGAAACGCCTGGAAGATGGCAGCGGCTATCGTTTGGTGATCCATCCGCCGCTGGCGGACTTCCCCGGGGAGAGTGAAGAAGCGGACTGCCTGCGCATCAACCAGTGGATCGAGGGTGTGTTGCGTGAGTGCCCCGAGCAGTACCTGTGGGCGCACCGGCGCTTCAAGTCGCGGCCCGAGGGTGCGCCTAGGCTGTATGACAAGAAGAAACGCTGATTTTTGTAATGCCAGTGCTGGCCTCTTCGCGGGGCAAGCCCGCTCCCACAGGACCTCTAAAGTGCCAGAAGCCAGTGGAGTACGGAGCGGGCTTGCCCCGCGAAGAGGCCGGGCCTGACAGCCGATAACCCAGGGAGCAATAAATGGCACCCGCCCCAGTAACCGGTCTGATCCTCTCTGGCGGCGGCGCCCGTGCCGCTTATCAGGTCGGCGTATTGGCCGGTATCGCTGAACTGCTGCCCCCGGGCGCGCCCAACCCCTTCCCGGTCATTGTCGGCACGTCGGCTGGCGCTATCAATGCGGTCACCCTCGCCAGCGGTGCCACCCGCTTCACCGAAACCGTGCGCAACCTCACCGCTTTCTGGCAAAACTTTCGCAGCCACCTGGTGCTGCGCAGCGACTGGCCGGGGGTAATCCGCCAGGCCAGCCGCTTCGTCAGCCACAGCCTGCTGGGCCTGGGTGGCCATGCACCGGTGGCGCTGCTCGACAGCAGCCCTTTGCGCGGCCTGCTGCAAGCGCACCTGGACCTGGACGGCATCGACCACGCCCTGGCCACCGAACAACTGCGCGCCGTGGCGGTGACCGCATTCGGCTACGAGTCGGGGCAGGCGGTGACCTTCTACCAGGGCCGCGGCACCATCGAGGCGTGGTTGCGCCACCGCCGCATCGGCGTACCCACGCCGTTGACCCTCGACCACTTGCTGGCCAGTGCGGCGATCCCGCTGTTGTTCGCGCCGGTCAGGCTGGGCGACGAGTACTACGGTGACGGCGCGGTGCGCCAGTCGGCACCGATCAGCCCGGCGTTGCACCTGGGGGCCAGCCGGGTGCTGGTGGTCGGGGTCAGCGGCAACCCTCAGCGGCCATCGCCGCCGCGGCCCACCCAGCGAGTGTTCAGTGGCCAGCAGCCGAGCCTGGCGCAGATTGGTGGGCACATGCTCAACAGCACCTTCATCGACAGCCTGGAAGACGACATCGAACTGCTGCAGCGGCTCAATCACCTTAGCCACTTGCTGCCTGCCCACCTGGATGCACGGCGCCTGGGGCTGGCGCCGGTGGAAGTATTGGTGGTGGCGCCCAGCCAGCCGCTGGACGAAATCGCTGCGCGGCACCGGCGTGAATTGCCGGCGGCGTTGCGGCTGTTCTTGCGTGGGCCGGGGGCGACGCGAACCAGTGGGGCGGGGGTGTTGAGTTACTTGCTGTTCGAGGCGAGTTATTGCAGTGAGCTGATCGAGCTGGGGCGCAGGGATGCTTTGGTCAAGCGGCGGGAGCTGGAGCAGTTTCTGGGAATTTGATGCAAGCAGTACTGGCCTCTTCGCGGGCAAGCCCGCTCCCACAGGGGTATCACTGGCCTGAGCGCAGTGGGGTACCTGTAGGAGCGGGCTTGCCCGCGAAGAGGCCAGTAGCTATTTACTCAGCAATCTGCAGCTTGCGCGCCTGGGTATACACATACCGAACCTTCTCATACTCGAACGGCGAGTTGAGCTGGCCATAGCGGAATTTGGTGGTATAGCGCTTGTCCACCACTTGCAGGGCAAAGATTTCCGGGTGATCGGTACTGGTTTCCGGCACATTGAGGAAGTTGACCGCCTGCTCGCCCGCATAGTCCACCACCAGCCCGGTGGTATCGCGCAGGTTCGAGGGGCCCAGCACCGGCAGCATCAGGTACGGCCCGTCCGGCACACCATAAAAGCCCAGGGTCTGGCCGAAGTCTTCACTCTGGCGCGGCAGGCCCATCTTGGTCGCCGGGTCCCACAGCCCACCGACCCCGATCAGCGTGTTGAACATCAACCGTGCGGTGATTTCCGCCGAGCGCTTGGCTTTCAGTTGCAACACACTGTTGAACAGGTTCGGCACATCGCCGAGGTTGTTGAAGAAGTTGCTCACCCCGGTGCGCACGAAACGCGGTGTTACATACTGATAGCCGCTCACCACGGGCAGCAGCACCCATTGGTCGAGGCGGTAGTTGAAGTGGTAGATGCGCCGGTTGATCGATTCCAGTGGGTCGTAGACGTTCAGCGCCTCCAGGGTGGAGCGTTCGAACTCGCGCTGGTCCAGGCCTGGGTTGAATTTCAATGCCCGCAACGGGTCGATGAAACCATCGGCCTCCGGTGGCAGCGGTGCGGCGGTAACCTGCGGGTCGGCCTCGACCACGCTGGCGCGCGGTGCGACCTCCGCGGCCAGGGCGTTGCCAGCGACGAGCAGGGCAGTGGCGAAGAGGAGTTTGTTAACCACGGAAGAACTCCAGCATGGCGTCGCTGTTGACGCGGTAGTTGAGGTTGCCGCAATGGCCGCCATGGGGGTAAAGGGTCAGGCGGTCACCGAACACCTTGCGCAAGAAGCCGATATCGCCTGGGCCGAGGATGACGTCGTCGGCGTTGTGCATCACGGCAATTTTCGGGCTGTCGCGCAGGTAGTCTTCCAGCGCATACAGGCTGACCTGGTTAACCAACTGCAGGATGCTGTTGCCATCGGTGCGGGCGCGCCACATCGGGATCACCTGCTCGGTCATGTAGCAGTCGAAGTCGCACTGCAGGGCACGCTTGAAGAACGGCGTGAGGCTGCTGCCCTCGGTGATCGGGAACTTCGGCGGAATGATCAGGCCGCGGCGGTTGATCAGGTCGGAGGTAAAGGCGATATCGGCTGCCGAGAAGCGGAACGAGGTGCCGATCAGCATGGCCATCTGCTCGTTGGACAAGTGCTGTCGCGACTGCTGGAAGTCGTACAGCAGGGCTTCGTTGAGGTCGATATAGCCCTTGTCCTGGAAGTAACGGGTCAACTTGGTGAGCATCAGCTCGTAGAACGTGGTGCTGCGGTCGATGCCTTTGACCTGGGTTTGCACCAGTTTGTCGAGGTTGTTGATCGAGGTGTACAGGTTGACCGGCGGGTTGAGCAGCAGCACACGCTTGAAGTTGAAGCTGCGCCGGGTCTCGTCCAGGTGGCTGACGAACGCCGCGTCCAGCGCGCCGAGGCTGTAGCCGGTGAGGTAGAACTCGCTGATCGGCAAGCGCGGGTGCTGGGCGCGCACGGCCTGCATTACCCGGTACATGTCTTCAGCGTCTTCCTGGCTGATACCCGGGGTGGCGAAGCGCGAGGCCGCACTCATGAAGTCGTAGCTGGTGGGCGAGGACAGTTGCACCACGTGGTAGCCGGCTTGGTAGTACAGCTTTTTCAGGTATTCGTTGATGCTGCTGGAATAAGGGGCACCGGTGCCAGCGATCAGGAAGATCAGCGGCGCCTTGTGGTCCTGACGGGCCAGGCGGTACTTGAGCTTTTTTACCGACCAGAAGTTGTCGGGCAGGGTGAACTCACGCTCGGGTCGCAGGTTGAGGCTGTAGTCGTCCTGGTCGATGTCCTCATCGCTGGGCAAGGTTGGGCGTTGCTCCGGCGGCGTGGTGGCGATGGTCGCCTCGAACGGGTTGGTCAAGGGGTAGCCATAGCTCGCGGCGTCGATATCCCGCGCCGAAGCGGCCACAGCCATGAGCAGGCCGCCGAGCAGGGCAGCGAGGCGCAAAGATCGATGCATGTAACCCCCAAAAAGAAATACAAGGTGTTGCGGTGTGCAGGCTAGGACCACGGCAGTATGGGCAAAGTTGCCAAGTGCGGTGGTCTTTGGTGTGCTTGTTATCTGCAACATAGCTGCAGGAAGGTGATTTTGCCTTACAACCGGCCTTGGGCGATCATGCACGATTTCGATTTCCGCTATTGGAGAACTGGATGTCTCGTTCGCTGCCGGTCATTGCCTTGCTGTTATTCCTGCCTGCGTGGCTGGCCGCCAGCTATGGCGTGCGTTATGGGTTGATGGAAGACGCGCAGTGGGTGGGGCTGTGTGCGGCGCCCGAGGCGTTCTGGCAGTGCCAGGTGCGCTCGCTGCTGGGGCTGGGTATTCATTTTCAGGTCATCGCCTGGAGTGGGCTTGGCCTGGCGCTGGTGGCGCAGGTGGTTGCGGGTCGGGTTGGGTGGTGGCTGGCAGGTTTGGCGTTGGTGTTCGCGATACCGGCGCTGGTGCTGTATACCGCCAGTATTGCGGTGTTTGCCGTGGTGCTGGCGGGGTTGCGGCTGGTGCGGCAACCGCGTCGCGGCTGATAGGGGCTGCTTTGCAGCCCATCGCCGGCAAGCCAGCTCCTACAGGTACAGCGCAGACCTGTAGGAGCTGGCTTGCCGGCGATGGGCCGCGCAGCGGACCCGGCAATATCAACCCGCACGCAGCCTCAAGCTCCGCCACAACGCCGCGGTCATCAACACGCTCACCACCGCCCACCCCCAGGCCTGCTGATTCTCTAGCCCTTCCAGAAACAACTGCGGCGCCACCCCCGCCCCCACGATAAACGCCAGCAATGCCACCTCGGCCCGCCGCGCCAGCACTGGCCGCACCAGGTAAACCACTGCCGGCAACGCCAGTGCAGCCGTGGGGAAACTGCGATAACGCGGGTCGAACACCAGCGCCAGCATGCTCACCGCCGCCGCAAAGCCCGCTGCAAGCAACAGCCAGCCAGCACGGGCCTCAAGCCAGGCATAAACACGCTCACGCCAGCCCTCGCGGCGGGCCAAGGCCAGGGCGGCGTGGGCCAGCACCAGCAGGTTGAGCGCCGCCAGCAGCCCGGCCCACAGCCACTCCCCAGCAAAGCGTGCGTGGCTGCGCATCAGCTCGCCCCACAGCCCCAGGCAACCCGCGCCAAACGCGGCCAGCAACGGCAACAGCAGGGCCGCCATGGGGGTAGCGGGCTGCCCGGCCACCAACAGCATGACCAGCATCAACACCGCGCTGGCCAGCAGCCACTGCGGCCAGTAGTGCAGGTTGCTGACGGGCCCTTCGAGCACGCCTTTGTCCTGCCGGTCGGCGTCGTAAAGCCCCCAGTAACCGCCCACGGCGCCTTCGCTGGCGCGCTTCCACGGCTGGTCGAAGGCCTCGATCAGGTTGTACCGCCAGCCATTGCTTTCGGCCATCGCCACAAAGCCACGGATAAAGCGCGCCTCGTTGGCCCGGCTGGGCACGGCGGTTTCCCGTTGGCGGCCTTCGCTGGGCCAGCCGGTCTCGCCGATCAGAATGTCCTTGGGCGCAAAGCGCGTCCCGAACTCACGGCGCACATCGGCGACATGGGCCAAGGCATCGTCGATGCCGCGCGGGTCATCCTCCCAGTAAGGCAGCAGGTGGATGGTCAAAAAGTCCACCTCCGGGGCCACCTGAGGGTGCTGTAGCCAGAATTCCCAGACGTCGGCATAGGTGACCGGCACCTTGACCTGGCGCTTGACCTTGGCGATCAGCTCGGCAAGGCGCGTGCCGGTGACTTCCTTGCGCAGCAGCGCCTCGTTGCCGACGATCACCGCGCTGACGACATCGGGGTTGGCGTTGGCGGCGGCGATCAGCAGGTCCACTTCCTTTTCGGTGTCCACCGCGTTGGCGTTGACCCAGGCACCGAGCATCACCTTCAGGCCATGTTTGCGTGCCAGCTGCGGAATCGCCTCAAGGCCGGTCATCGAATAGGTGCGGATGCACTGAAAACGCTCCGCCAGCAAGGCCAGGTCGGCATCCATGCGCGCCGGGCGCAGACGAAACGGCTGGTCGAACGGCGACTGGTCCTTGTCGAAGGGGGTGTAAGAAGCGCACTGCAGTTTGTGCGTGGGGCTGGCCGCATCGGGCAGGTGCACTGGCTTGCCGAGCCCGTACCAGAGCGTTGCCAGCCCGATCAGGGCAAGCAGGCAGGCTAGCAGGTACAACGGCAGGTGCAGGCGGGTGGGGCTGGGCATCGGGCGGTCCATCGTCAGGCGCAAAAGGGTAGATAGTAGCCCGGCGCCAAACCTTTGGCATGCAAGGATCGCGCAGACTGGCGTGAGCCCATGGCGCTAATGGCACAGTGCTGTCGTATATGAGTGGTTACATGTCGTACAGGGAGCAGGTCACAAGTTGTTGCAGGAAGATGATGCAATCTCCGAGACCTGACGAGGGGATGCTTTGATGGCAACTTTGAACAAGATGCGACGTTTCCTGGGTGTGGGCACCGCCCTGGTAATGGCCATGAGCGCTGCACAGGCAATGGCCAAAGAAGTAAGCATTGGTTACGTGGATGGTTGGGCCGACAGCGTGGCGACCACCAACGTGGCTGCCGAAGTGATCAAGCAGAAGCTCGGCTACGACGTGAAGTTGCAGGCCGTGGCCACGGGCATCATGTGGCAGGGCGTGGCGACCGGCAAGCTCGATGCGATGTTGTCGGCCTGGTTACCCGTGACCCACGGTGAGTACTGGACCAAGAACAAAGACAACGTGGTCGACTACGGTGCCAACTTCAAGGATGCCAAGATCGGCCTGATCGTCCCAGAATACGTGAAGGCGGTAAGCATCGCCGACCTCAAGACCGACAGCAGCTTCAAGCAGAAGATCGTCGGCATCGACGCCGGCTCCGGGGTCATGCTCAAGACCGACCAGGCCATCAAAGACTATGACCTGACAGGTTACAAACTGCAGGCCAGTTCCGGCGCTGCGATGACCGCCGAACTGGGCCGTGCCTATGCCAAGCAGCAGTCGATTGCCGTGACCGGTTGGGTGCCGCACTGGATGTTCGCCAAGTGGAAGCTCAAGTTCCTCGAAGACCCGAAAGGCGTGTATGGCGCTGCCGAAACCGTCAACAGCATCGGCAGCAAGGAACTGGCGACCAAGGCGCCGGAAGTGGCGGAGTTCCTCAAGAAGTTCAGCTGGCAGTCCAAGGACGAGATCGGCGAAGTGATGCTGGCGATCCAGGAAGGCGCCAAGCCTGAAGCGGCGGCCAAGGACTGGGTGGCCAAACACCCGGACCGGGTCAAAGAGTGGACCGGTAAGTAACTGATTTATTCGTTCTAAAGCGGGGCTGCTGCGCAGCCTTTTCGCGACACAAGGCCGCTCCTACAGGTATTACGCGATTCCTTGTAGGAGCGGCCTTGTGTCGCGAAAGGGCCGCAAAGCGGCCCCGCTTTGTTACTTGATCGGTAAAACACTGTTGCATCTAAGACTAAGGTCGTCTGGTTGGCGTCCAACGGCAGCATAAAGTGAGGGTGTGGGTTTCATCCCCTATCTGTGCTGCTAGGACAAAAACAATGAACGACAGCATTTACCTCTCGATACAAAACAGCCCGCGCTTCAAGGAGCTGGTTACAAAACGCGAACGGTTCGCCTGGATTCTCTCGGCGATCATGCTCGGTCTCTATTGCGCCTTCATCCTCCTGATCGCCTACGGTCCTCATGTACTGGGCGCCAAGCTCAGCCCAGAGTCGTCGATTACCTGGGGCATCCCCCTGGGCGTCGGCCTGATCGTTTCGGCATTTGTCCTGACCGCCATCTACGTGCGCCGTGCCAACGGTGAGTTCGATGAGCTGAACAAGGCCATCCTGAAGGAGGCGCAACAATGATTCGCCACGCCAAAGCCCTGGCCGTTCTGGCCTGCGGCGTTTTCGCACCCGCCGTGTGGGCCGCCGATGCCCTGACCGGCGAGGTGCAGAAACAGCCGCTGAACGTGTCGGCGATCGCCATGTTCGTGGCCTTCGTCGCCTTCACCCTCGGGATCACCTACTGGGCCTCCAAACGCAACAAATCGGCGGCGGACTACTACGCAGCCGGTGGCAAGATCACGGGCTTCCAGAACGGCCTGGCAATTGCCGGTGACTACATGTCGGCGGCCTCGTTCCTGGGGATTTCCGCCCTGGTGTTCACCTCGGGTTACGACGGCCTGATCTACTCCATCGGCTTTTTGGTCGGCTGGCCGATCATCCTCTTCCTGATCGCCGAACGCCTGCGCAACCTGGGCAAGTACACCTTCGCCGACGTGGCCTCGTACCGCCTTGGGCAGAAAGAAATCCGTACCCTGTCGGCCTCCGGTTCGCTGGTGGTGGTGGCGTTCTACCTGATCGCGCAGATGGTCGGCGCCGGTAAGTTGATCGAGCTGCTGTTTGGCCTCGACTACCACGTGGCGGTGATCCTGGTCGGTATCCTGATGTGCCTGTACGTACTGTTCGGCGGCATGCTGGCCACCACCTGGGTACAGATCATCAAGGCCGTGCTGCTGCTGTCCGGTGCCAGCTTCATGGCACTGATGGTGATGAAACACGTCAACTTCGACTTCAACACCCTGTTCTCCGAAGCCATCAAGGTGCACGCCAAAGGCGAGGCGATCATGAGCCCTGGCGGCCTGGTCAAGGACCCGATCTCGGCGTTCTCCCTGGGCCTGGCGCTGATGTTCGGTACCGCTGGCCTGCCGCACATCCTGATGCGCTTCTTCACCGTCAGTGACGCCAAGGAAGCGCGCAAGAGCGTGCTCTACGCCACCGGCTTCATCGGCTACTTCTACATCCTCACCTTCATCATCGGCTTCGGCGCGATCCTGCTGGTCAGCACCAACCCGAACTTCAAGGACGCCGCAGGCGCCTTGCTGGGCGGTAACAACATGGCTGCGGTGCACCTGGCCAATGCCGTGGGTGGCAGCGTGTTCCTGGGCTTCATCTCGGCGGTGGCCTTCGCCACCATCCTGGCGGTGGTTGCTGGCCTGACCCTGGCCGGTGCCTCGGCGGTGTCCCACGACCTGTACGCCAGCGTATGGCGCAAGGGCAAGGCCAACGACAAGGACGAGATCCGCGTGTCGAAGATCACCACCATCGCCCTCGGCGTGCTGGCGATCGGCCTGGGCATCCTGTTCGAGAAGCAGAACATCGCTTTCATGGTGGGCCTGGCGTTCTCTATTGCTGCCAGCTGCAACTTCCCGGTACTGCTGCTTTCGATGTACTGGAAGAAACTGACCACCCGCGGCGCCATGATCGGCGGCTGGCTGGGCCTGGTGAGTGCAGTGGGCCTGATGATCCTTGGCCCAACCATCTGGGTACAGATCCTCGGCCACGAGAAGGCGATCTACCCGTACGAGTACCCGGCGCTGTTCTCGATGCTGATTGCCTTCGTCGGTATCTGGTTCTTCTCGGTCACCGACAAGTCCAAGGCGGCTGAGAACGAACGTGCACTGTTCTTCCCGCAGTTCGTACGTTCGCAAACCGGCCTGGGCGCTTCCGGTGCGGTTTCGCACTGACCGCTGAGGCCTAAAAAAAACCGCGATACGGGTGATGCCCGTATCGCGGTTTTTTCATGCTTGGCCGGCTAGATCATGCCTAGCAGCAACAGCACCAGCAGAATCACCAACACCACGCCGATAATGCCGGAAGGGCCATAGCCCCAGCTGCGCGAGTGTGGGAAGACGGGTAAGCCACCAATCAGCAGCAGGATCAGGATGATGATGAGGATCGTGGTCATGGCGGAGTCCTTGCGTGGTTAGGGGTCAAGGGCCTCGGACTGCTGGCCTCTTGTTAAATCGGACCGGTGCGCTTGGCTAAAGATTCCATTTGTTTGGTACTGACCGCTTGGTCATGCCCTTTCATTCACTACCCTGATGAACCCTCCCTCACAGCAATGCCTTGATTAGACTCGCCTGACAACCCATCAGCACAAGGCCTGCCACCATGCAAAACCGCATCATGATCACCGGCGCCGGGTCCGGCCTCGGCCGCGAGATCGCCCTGCGCTGGGCACGCGAGGGCTGGCGCCTGGCGTTGGCCGATGTCAACGAGGCCGGCCTGCGCGAAACGCTGGAACTGGCCCAGCAAGCCGGTGGCGACGGGTTTATCCAGCGCTGTGATGTGCGCGACTACAGCCAGCTCACGGCGTTGGCCCAGGCCTGCGAAGAGCGCTTTGGCGGCATCGATGTGATCGTCAACAACGCCGGCGTCGCCTCGGGCGGCTTCTTCGCCGAGTTGTCGCTTGAGGACTGGGACTGGCAAATCGCGGTCAACCTCATGGGCGTGGTCAAGGGCTGCAAGGCCTTCCTCCCGCTGCTGGAGCGCAGCCAAGGGCGGATCATCAACATCGCCTCGATGGCCGCGCTGATGCAGGGCCCGGGCATGAGCAACTACAACGTCGCCAAGGCCGGTGTGCTGGCCCTGTCGGAAAGCCTGCTGGTGGAATTGCGCCAAGTGCAGGTGGCGGTGCACGTGGTGTGCCCGTCGTTCTTCCAGACCAACCTGCTGGATTCGTTCCGTGGCCCCAACCCGGCCATGAAGGCCCAGGTGGGCAAGCTGCTGGAGGGCTCGCCGATCAGCGCGGTCGATATCGCCGAGTACATCCACCGGCAAGTGGCTGCCGGCGAGTTCCTGATCTTGCCCCACGAGGCCGGGCGCCAGGCGTGGCAGCTCAAGCGCGAGGCACCTGAGCGGCTGTATGCCGAGATGGCGGACATGGCGGTGAAAATGCGTGCCAAGGCGCCTGCGCGATGATCTGTCTGTAGGGGAAATTACCCATGGATGTAGGTTGCTTCTGAATTGCCCTGGAACTATTGAGTAGCCTTAAGTACCCGAGGCAGTCTCCGGTTTTCCCTTACGCTGGAGGATCGGATCATGCTGGTAATAGGGCGCGAAGTAGGCGAAGTCATCACCATTGGCGATGACATCCGCATCATGGTGGTCGAGACGCGGGACGGGATGGTGCGTTTTGGGGTAAGTGCCCCCCGCGAGGTGCCGGTGCACCGCGCCGAGGTGTACAGGCGCATCAAGGAGGGGGAGGTGCGCAAGGGGCGTGGCGCGTGAGGGCGTCAGTCGAGCAGCTCGCGTGGCACATCATGTTTGGCCAGGAGCTGGCATTGCTGGCTTTCCGGGTCGAACAGGATGAACGCCTGGCCCTTGGCCAACGCCTGGCGCACCCGCAATACGCGGGTTTCGAGGGGGGTGTCGTCGCCGTTGTCGGTGCCGTCGCGGGTGACGAAGTCCTCGATCAGCAGGGTCAGGGTGTCGGCTTGCAGTTGGTCGTAGGGGATTAGCATGGCGGGCGATTCTGGGGGTTGAGTGTGGGCATGCTACGCGAAACGTTCGCGCATTTGGGGCCGCTGTGCGGCCCATCGCGACGCAAGGCCGCTCCCACAAGGACCGTGTAGGAGCGGCCTTGCGTCGCGATGGGCTGCGCAGCAGCCCCCAACTATCAGCCTTTATTCCCAACCAGGCTATCCACCGCCGGCACCCGCGTATCGCTCTCCATCTGCGCATCGTGCTCCAACTGATGGCTGAAGCGCTCGAGCGAGGCATTGGCCGGCTGCGAATCACTGGCAAACACCGGCGGGCTCAACAAGTACGCTGACAGCAACCGGCTCAGCGCCGCCAGGCTGTCGATATGCGTGCGTTCGTAACCGTGCGTGGCATCGCAGCCAAACGCCACCAGCGCGGTTCGGATGTCATGCCCCGCCGTCACCGCCGAGTGGGCATCGCTGAAGTAGTAACGGAACAGGTCGCGCCTGACCGGCAAATCGTGGTCGTCGGCCAGCTTCAGCAGGTGACGCGACAGGTGGTAATCGTAAGGCCCCGAAGAGTCCTGCATGGCCACGCTCACCGCATGCTCGCTGGAGGCCTGGCCTGGCGCTACCGGGGCAATGTCGATACCGACGAATTCGCTGACGTCCCAGGGCAGGGCACCTGCCGCGCCGGAGCCGGTTTCTTCGGTGATGGTGAACAGCGGGTGGCAGTCGATCAGTGGCTGTCGGCCACTTTCCACCACTGCCTTGAGCGCCGCCAGCAATGCGGCTACGCCCGCTTTGTCGTCCAGGTGGCGGCCGCTGATGTGGCCGCTTTCAGTGAACTCTGGCAACGGGTCGAAGGCGACGAAATCGCCGATCGAGACCCCCAGGGCTTCGCAATCGGCGCGGGTCGCGCAGTAGGCATCCAGGCGCACTTCGACGTGGTCCCAACTGATAGGCATCTGGTCGATGGCGGTGTTGAACGCATGCCCGCTGGCCATCAGCGGCAACACGCTGCCGCGGAACACGCCGGTGTCGGTGAACACACTGACCCGGCTGCCCTCGGCAAAGCGGCTCGACCAACAGCCCACTGGCGCCAGCGCCAGGCGGCCGTTGTCCTGCAACTGACGCACGCTGGCACCGATGGTGTCCAGGTGCGCCGAAACGGCGCGGTCGGGTGAGCTTTGCCGGCCTTTGAGGGTGGCGCGGATGGTGCCACGGCGGGTCAGCTCGAAGGGGATGCCCAACTCATCCAGGCGTTCGGCCACGTAGCGCACGATGGTGTCGGTGAAGCCGGTGGGGCTTGGGATGGCGAGCATCTCCAGCAGGACGCGTTTGAGGTAGTCGAGATCGGGTTCGGGGTGGTGTTCGGACATGGGTACTCCTTACTGGCCTCTTCGCGGGGCAAGCCCGCTCCCACACGTAAACCTGAAACCTGTGGGAGCGGGCTTGCCCCGCGAAAGGGCCATCATTGATTTACGCCAATCCCCGGCTATGCGGGAACAACAAGTCGATGAACCGCTCAGCCGTCGGCTGCGGTTCATGATTGGCCAGGCCGGCGCGTTCGTTGGCCTCGATGATCACGTACTCCGCCTGTTCGGCATCACGCACCATGAAGTCCAACCCCACCACCGGAATTTCCAGCGCCCGTGCCGCGCGCACCGCCGCATCGGCCAGCACGGGGTGCAGGCGCTCGGTCACGTCCTCAAGGGTGCCACCGGTGTGCAGGTTGGCAGTACGCCGCACCGCCAGGCGTTGGCCGGCAGGAAGCACGTCGTCATAGCCCAGCCCCGCCGCGCGCAGGGTGCGCTCGGTTTCATCGTCAAGCGGGATGCGGCTTTCACCGCCGGTCGCGGCCTGGCGCCTGCGGCTCTGGGCTTCGATCAGCGCGCGGATGTCGTGCTTGCCATCACCCACTACCTGGGCCGGGTGGCGTATGGCAGCTGCCACCACTTCAAAGCCGATCACCACGATGCGCAGGTCAAGGCCGGCATGGAAGCTCTCCAGCAGTACACGGCTGTCGAACTGCTTGGCGTGGGCCACTGCGTGGGTGAGCTCTTCAAGGGTGGAGAGGTTCACCGCCACCCCTTGGCCTTGTTCGCCATCCACCGGCTTGACCACCACTGCGCCATGCTCGTCGAGAAACGCCAGGTTGTCGTCGGCGTTGCCCGCCAGTTGCTGCGCTGGTACACGCAGCCCGGCGTTGCTCAGTGCTCGCTGGGTCAGGCACTTGTCTTGGCACAGGGTCATGGTCACAGCGCTGGTCAGGTCGCTTAGCGACTCACGGCAGCGAATGCGACGCCCGCCCAGGCTCAAGGTGAACAGCCCGCCTGCGGCGTCTTCGACCTGCACTTCGATACCACGGCGCAGCGCCTCGTCAACAATGATCCGTGCATAAGGGTTAAGCCCTGCTTCAGGGCCAGGGCCGAGGAACAGGCGTTCGTTGATGCCGTTCTTGCGCTTGACGGCGAAGGTCGGCAGGTTGCGAAACCCGAGTTTCTCGTACAGGCGCTTGGCCTGGCGGTTGTCATGCAGCACCGACAGGTCTAGGTAGGCCAGGCCGCGGCTCATGAAGTGCTCGATCAGGTGGCGCACCAGCACTTCACCCACGCCAGGGCGGGTGCAGTGCGGGTCCACGGCCAGGCACCACAGGCTGCTGCCGTGCTCGGGGTCATCAAACGCCTTGGCATGGTTAAGGCCCATGACGCTACCGATCACCGCGCCGCTGTCTTCATCCTCGGCCAGCCAGTAAACCGGGCCGCCGAGGTGACGTGGCGTGAGCCGGTCAGGGTCGACCGGCAACATGCCGCGCGCTTGGTAAAGGGTATTGATCGCCTGCCAGTCCCCCAGGTTTTGCGCCCGCCGCACGCGAAAACCGCGAAACACCCGCTGCGCCGGGCGGTAGTCGGTAAACCACAGGCGCAGGGTGTCGGAGGGGTCGAGAAACAACTGCTGCGGCGCCTGCGCCAGTACCTGCTGCGGCGCGGCCACGTACAGGGCAATGTCGCGCTCGCCGTGGCGCTCGTCCAGCAATTGCTCGGCGAGTGAAACGGGGTCTGGGTAGGTATGGCCGATCAGCAGCCGGCCCCAACCACAGTGCACGGCACGTGGCTGGTCGTGGGGCTCGCTGCCATCGCCGGCCAGGCGCGCCTGCAAACGCTCGTAGGACGGTGCCTGGCCGCGCAGCAGGCGCTGGCCGTAGGCGATTTCGTGGGCTTTCATCGGTCAGATTCCTTGTTCGCTCAGCCACAGGTTGAGCGCCGCCAGCTGCCACAGCTTGGAGCCTCGCAGCGGCGTCAACTGGCCGTGCGGGTTGCTCAGCAAGCGGTCGAGCATGGCCGGGTTGAAAAGCCCTCGGTCTTGGCTGGGGTCGGTAAGCAGTTCGCGCACCCAGCCCAGCGTCGCGCCTTCCAGGTGCTTCAGGCCTGGAACCGGGAAGTAGCCCTTCTTGCGGTCGATCACCTCATGCGGGATGACCCGTCGGGCGGCCTGCTTGAGCACCTGTTTGCCGCCATCGGGCAGCTTGAAGCGTGCTGGGATGCGTGCCGACAGTTCCACCAGGCGGTAATCGAGAAACGGCGTACGCGCTTCCAGGCCCCAGGCCATGGTCATGTTGTCGACCCGCTTGACCGGGTCGTCGACCAGCATCACCGTGCTGTCCAGGCGCAGGGCCTTGTCGACCGGGTCGCTGGCGCCAGGGCGGGCGAAGTGTTCGCGGACAAAGTCGCCGGCGGCATCGCTTTCCAGCAGCCAAGGGGCTTGCACGGTGTCACGGTACTCGGCGTGGGTGCGGTCGAAGAATGCGTCGCGGTAGGCGCCAAAGGCATCCTCGGCGCCATCCACCTGTGGGTACCAGTGGTAGCCAGCGAACAGTTCGTCGGCACCTTGGCCGCTTTGCACGCCTTTGCAGTGCTTGGCCACTTCCCGCGACAGCAGGTAGAAGGCAATGCAGTCATGGCTGACCATCGGTTCGCTCATGGCGCGGAAGGCGGCCGGCAGCTGGTCGATGATTTCATGTTCGGCGATGCGCAACTGGTGGTGGCGGGTGCCGTAGTGGCGGGCGATCAGGTCGGAGTACTCGAACTCGTTGCCGCGTTCGCCGCCGGCATCTTCGAAGCCGATGGAGAAGGTCGACAGGTCGTCCACACCGGCTTCACGCAGCAGGCCGACCAGCAAGCTGGAGTCGACCCCGCCAGACAACAGCACGCCAACGTCCACCGCAGCACGCTGGCGGATCGCCACGGCATCACGGGTGGCGTCGAGCACGCGGGTGGTCCAGCCTTCGAGGTCCAGTTCACGCTCGTCGGGGTGGGCGCCGTACTGCAGCTGCCACCAGGTCTGGCGTTCGATTTCGCCGTGGCGGTCGACGCGCATCCAAGTGCCGGGTTCAAGCTTTTGCACGTTGGCCAGCAGCGTGCGCGGCGCGGGTACCACGGCGTGGAAGTTCAGGTAGTGGTTGAGCGCTACCGGGTCGATCATCGGGTCGATGTCGCCGCCCTTGAGCAGGGCAGGCAGGGTCGAGGCAAAGCGCAGGCGCTCGCCGTTGCGCGACAGGTACAGCGGTTTGACGCCAAGGCGGTCGCGGGCCAGGAACAGGCGCTGGTTGTCGCGCTCCCAGATGGCCAGGGCGAACATGCCATTGAGCTTGGGCAGCAAGGCCGCGCCCCAGGCGTGGTAGCCCTTGAGCAGCACTTCGGTGTCGCCATCCGACCAGAACGTGTAGCCCAGGTCTTGCAGCTCCTGGCGCAGTTCGGGGAAGTTGTAGATGGCGCCGTTGAAGGCCAGCGACAGGCCGAGGGTGTTGTCGACCATCGGCTGAGCCGAACCGTCGGACAAGTCCATGATTTTCAGCCGGCGGTGGCCGAGGGCGATCGGGCCCTGGCTATGGAAGCCCCAGGCGTCCGGGCCACGAGGCGCCAGATGGTGGGTGATGCGCTCCACCGCGGCCAGGTCGGCCGGGCGAGGGGCTTGGTCGAGGGGGGTGAAACGTAACTCTCCTGCTAATCCGCACATAAGTCCTTACCGGTTTTTCCGTTGGGGAGGCGGTGCCCAGAATCAGGGCGCCGTAAGGAACTGACCGGTGAGGTTTGCAGGAGTTTTAGAACGATCTGTTATATGGGGGAGGGTGCTGGGTGTTTGGTTTAGCATTTGTTGCGCCGGTGAGATCGAGCGCCGCACGCGCGGCGCATCGCGAGCAACGCTCGCTCCTACGTTTGTTTCGGGCCAATTATTCCTGGGGTAAATGCGCGCGACTGCCTTGGGGCATGACGCGATATGGCGTCGAACAAACAAGGCGGTCGCGCGCGCCTGTCTCAGGCGTTATTGGCCAAAAACAAACGTAGGAGCGAGCGTTGCTCGCGATGCGCCGCGCGGGCGGCGCTCGATCTCAAAGGCGCAACCTATCCCCAACCATGCACCCCAGCCCTATCACTTACCCCGAACCAACCTGCGCAAGGCAAACCGGTTCGGATGGCACGCCTCAGCCACTGCCCGCGGCACCGGCAATGGCTCCCCGCACACCCAGGCCGCAATCAATTCGCCCGACAGCGGAGCCGTGATCAACCCCCGCGACCCATGCCCGCTGTTCACATACAGCCCATCGAGCCAAGGGCACTCCACCTCCGGCACCTGCCGCGCGTCCTTGCCCAGCACGGCGAAGGCTTCGGCAAGCGCCTGCGGGTCGGCCATGGGCCCGACGATTGGCAGGTAATCCGGGCTGGTGCAGCGAAACGCCGCCCGGCCCTGCAACTGCTCAGGGTCGAGCGCAGCGGTGTCCAGGCGCTGGGCCAGGTCCACGGAAATATCGTCCAGCAGCGCCAGGTTGCCCTTGTGCTCGGCAACGGTCGGCGCCAGGTCGTCACTGTGGAAGTCGAAGCTGGCGCCCAGGGTGTGTTCGCCCTCGCGCGGCGGCGCCACATAACCGTCCGCACACACCACCGTACGCAGGGCGCGGCTGCTGTCGGTGGCCGGCAGGCGGGTGATCTGCCCGCGGATGCGCTTGAGCGGCAGCTGTGCGCAGGGCGCGAAATGCCGCACATCGGCAGCACCGGCCAGCACCACCAGCGGCGCGCTGGCCAGCAAGCGTTCGCCGTCCCAGGCCTGCCACAGGTGGCCGACCTTGCGCAGTTCCATCACCTCATGGTGCACCCGAACCTGGATCCTGGGGTGTTGCAACTGCGCCTGGCACAAGGCCGGCGGGTGTACCCAGCCGCCTTCCGGATAGAACAGGCCACCTGCGGGCAATGCCACCCCGGCGATGGCTTCGGCCTGGTCACGGTCAAGTGCGTGCAGCAGGTCGTGGTCGAACGCCTCGGCCAGTTTGCCCTGGCGTTCGGCCTCCTTGCTGTCGAACGCCAACTGCAGCACCCCGCAAGCATCCCAGTCGCGGCCACGCTGCAAGTGCGCTAGTTGGCGCCGGGTGTAGCCGAAGCCGGCCAGGATCATCTGCGAAAGGGCCGTACCATGGGCAGACAGCTTGAGGTACAGCACCCCTTGTGGGTTACCGGAGGCTTCCTGTGCAGGCGCCGCATGGCGCTCCAGTACCGTGACCTGCCAGCCACGCCTGGCCAGGCTCGCGGCACTGGCACTGCCCGCTAGCCCGGCACCGATCACCAGCGCCTCGCGTGGCCCCGCAGCACTGCGCGGGCGGCCATACCAGGGCAGCTGTTTACGCAGGGCGGTCGGCCCGGTGTAGGCACCGCTCATCACCTCCCACTTTTTGCCAATGCCCGGCACCTTCTTCATGGCGAAGCCGGCCTCGACCAGGCTGCGCCGCACCCAGCCGGTGGTGGTGAACGTGCCCAGCACGGTGCCTGGGTGTGACAGCTGCGCCAGTTGCGCGAACAGCTCTGGGGTCCACATGTCGGGGTTCTTGGCCGGGGCGAAGCCGTCGAGGAACCACACGTCGATGCGTGCATCAAGCTGCGGCAACTGCTCGAGCACATCGCCAATCAGCAGGGTCAGGGTCACCCGGCCGTTGGCGAAGGTGAACTGCTGAAACCCTGGGTGCACAGCCACGTACTGCTCAAGCAGTGGCTCGGTATAGGCCGCCAGCTCTGGCCACAGGCGCACCGCCCGGGCCATGTCGTCGTGGCCGAGCGGGTATTTTTCGACACTGACGAAGTGCAGGCGGGCGTCGGCGTGGGCGTGCTGGTCGAATAACTGCCAGGCGCAGAAAAAATTCATGCCGGTGCCGAAACCGGTTTCGCCGATCACCAGGCAGGTGTGCGGCGTTAGGTCGGCGAAACGCTCGGCCAGGCGGGTCTGGCCGAGGAAGACGTGTTTGGTTTCTTCGATGCCTTCGTTGACGGCGAAGTACACGTCGTCGTACTGCCGCGAATGAGGGCGGCCCTGGTCGTCCCAGTCGATCTGGGCATGTTGGAGGAGGGTGGACATGGTGGGCTCGGTTGCAGCGGATGGCGGGATTTTATGCCATCTGCGGTTTTTACGCTGGTTGCACGAACACAGCCCCAGCACAAATCCGCTAGTCTTGGTTATCCAATGAAGGAGCCACTGCATGTTCGAATCCGCTGAAATCGGTCACAGCATCGACAAGGAGACCTACGACGCCGAAGTGCCCGCCCTGCGCGAGGCGCTGCTCGAAGCCCAGTACGAGCTCAAGCAGCAGGCGCGCTTCCCGGTGATCGTGCTGATCAATGGCATCGAAGGCGCCGGCAAGGGCGAGACGGTCAAGCTGCTCAATGAGTGGATGGACCCGCGCATGATCGATGTGCTCACCTTCGACCAGCAGACCGACGAAGAACTCGCCCGGCCACCGGCCTGGCGCTATTGGCGGGCCTTGCCGCCGAAAGGGCGGATGGGCGTTTTTTTTGGCAACTGGTACAGCCAGATGCTGCAGGGGCGTGTGCACGGGGTGTTCAAGGACGCCGTGCTCGACCAAGCCATCACCGGTGCCGAACGCCTGGAGCAGATGCTGTGCGACGAAGGCGCGCTGATCATCAAGTTCTGGTTCCACCTTTCCAAGAAGCAGATGAAAGCCCGCCTAAAGGCGCTCAAGGATGACCCGCTGCACAGTTGGCGCATCAGCCCACTGGACTGGCAGCAGTCCGAGACCTACGACCGTTTCGTGCGCTTTGGCGAGCGGGTGCTGCGCCGCACCAGCCGTGACTACGCGCCCTGGCATGTGGTCGAGGGGGTCGACCCTTACTACCGCAGCCTGGCGGTGGGGCGCATTCTGCTGGACGGCCTGCAAGCCGCCCTCGCCAACAACCCCAAGGGCAAGCACCAGGGCAACGTCGCGCCGTTGGGTCGCAGCATTGACCAGCGCAGCTTGATCGGTGCCCTGGACATGACCCTGCGCCTGGACAAGCAGGATTACCAGGAACAACTGGTCACCGAGCAGGCGCGCCTGGCCGGCCTGCTGCGCCACAAGCACATGCGCCGGCATGCCCTGGTGGCGGTGTTCGAAGGCAACGACGCGGCTGGCAAGGGCGGCGCGATCCGCCGCGTGGCGGCGGCGCTGGACCCACGCCAATACCGCATCGTGCCGATTGCCGCGCCCAGCGAAGACGAACGCGCGCAACCGTACCTGTGGCGTTTCTGGCGGCACATCCCGGCGCGGGGCAAGTTCACTATCTTCGACCGCTCCTGGTATGGGCGGGTGCTGGTGGAGCGGGTCGAGGGGTTCTGCAGCCCGGCCGACTGGATGCGTGCCTACAGCGAGATCAACGATTTTGAAGAGCAGTTGGTGAATGCCGGTGTGGTGGTGGTCAAGTTCTGGCTGGCGATCGACCAGCAGACCCAGCTGGAACGTTTCGAAGAGCGTGAGCAGATCCCCTTCAAACGCTACAAAATCACCGAGGACGACTGGCGCAACCGCGAAAAGTGGGACCTGTATACCGAGGCCGTGGGCGACATGGTCGACCGCACCAGCAGCGAGATCGCGCCATGGACACTGGTCGAGGCCAATGACAAGCGCTGGGCCCGGGTGAAGGTATTGCGCACCATCAACGAGGCGCTGGAAGCGGCGTTTGCCAAGGACAAGAAATAGCCACCTGTGTCCGTTGGTCATTGGGGCTGCTGTGCAGCCCATCGCCGGCAAGCCGGCTCCCACAGGTGGGGCGTGAATCTCAGGAGGCGGTGTATCTGTGGGAGTCGGCTTGCCGGCGATGGGGCGCGCAGCGGCCCTTTCGGACTGCCCGTCCAGCCATGCCGCGGTGGAATGACCTGATGAATTCTTTTCCCGGCACTTAGCCCCGCGCCAGCCGCCAAGCCCGTAGAATCCAAGCACCCCCACCACGGGCTTGATCGAGGGCTTTATGCACACCACTTCCGGACGCTGGGTCTATGGCCTGCTGTTGGCACTTCTGACCGCGCTGCTGTGGGGCATCCTGCCGATCAAGCTCAAGCAGGTGCTGCAGGTGATGGACCCTGTCACCGTCACCTGGTACCGCCTGTTGGTGTCTGGCGGGCTGTTGTTCGCCTGGCTAGGGGCCAAGCGCCAGTTGCCCTCGTTCGGCAAGCTCGGGCCCAAGGGCAAGGGGTTGGTGGCCGTGGCCGTGCTTGGCCTGATGGGCAACTACGTGCTCTACCTGATCGGCCTCAGGCTGCTTAGCCCTGGTACCGCGCAACTGGTGGTGCAGGTAGGCCCGGTGCTGTTGCTGGTGGCCAGCGTGTTCGTGTTCAAGGAGCGCTTCAGCCTGGGGCAGGGGCTGGGCCTGGTGGTGTTGATCGGCGGTTTCGGGCTGTTCTTCAACCAGCGTCTGGAAGAGCTGCTGACCTCACTCGGCACCTACACCACTGGCGTGCTGACCATTTTGCTGGCGACCAGCATCTGGGTGTTCTACGCCTTGAGCCAGAAGCAGCTGCTGACGGCATGGCATTCGCAGCAGGTGATGATGGTGATTTACCTGAGCTGCGCCGCGCTGCTCACGCCTTGGGTGCATCCACTGGAAGCGTTGCAACTGACGCCGCTGCAAGGCTGGCTGCTGTTGGCCTGCTGCCTGAATACCCTGGTGGCGTATGGCGCCTTTGCCGAGGCACTGGCGCACTGGGAGGCCTCAAGGGTGAGCGCGACGCTGGCGTTGACGCCGTTGGTGACCTTTGTGGCGGTGGCGCTGGCGGCTTGGGTGTGGCCCGACTATGTGCATGCCGAGGACATCAATGCCCTGGGGTATCTGGGGGCGGTGACGGTCGTGCTGGGGTCGGCGCTGGTGGCGCTTGGGCCTTCGTTGGTTGCCGGTTGGCGCGCCAGAAAGGCACGGTTGGCGCAGGTGCATCAATAGCATGCGCTAACCGCCGTCCTTGTAGGAGCAGCCTTGTGCTGCGAAGAGGCCGGTGCAAACACAGCGATTTTTCGCTACTTTCACCGGCCTCTTCGCAGCACAAGGCTGCTCCTACAGGGGAGGGGCGAGCGGGTCAGCCTTTACCGCCCGGCGCCAGCATGTTTTCCGGCCTGACCCACTGATCGAACTGTTCATTGGTCAGGTACTTCAACGCCAACGCCGCCTCGCGCAAGGTCGTGCCTTCGGCATACGCCTTCTTGGCAATTTCCGCTGCCTTGTCATAGCCAATATGCGGGTTCAATGCCGTCACCAGCATCAAACCCTGCTCCAGGTGCGCCGCCATCTGCTCGGCATCCGGCTCGATCCCGGCCACGCAGTGCTGCTGGAAGTTGCGGCAGCCATCAGCCAGCAGTTCAACCGACTGCAGCAGGTTGTGGATGATCACCGGTTTGAACACGTTCAACTGCAAGTGGCCTTGGCTGGCAGCAAAACCGATCGCCGCGTCGTTGCCCAGCACCTGGCAGGCCAGCATGGACAGTGCCTCGCACTGGGTCGGGTTGACCTTGCCGGGCATGATCGAGCTGCCCGGCTCGTTGGCCGGCAGGCGCACTTCCGCCAGCCCCGTGCGGGGGCCAGAGCCAAGCAGGCGCAGGTCATTGGCGATTTTCATCAAGGCCACTGCCAGGGTCTTCAGCCCCCCCGCCAGGCTGGTCAGCGGTTCATGGCCGGCAAGGGCGGCGAACTTGTTGGGCGCGGTGACGAATGGCAAGCCGGAAAGGGCCGCCAGCTCGGCCGCGATGGCTTCGGCAAAGCCGTGTGGCGCGTTCAGGCCGGTACCGACGGCCGTGCCGCCCTGGGCCAGTTCGCAGACTGGGGGCAGGGTGGCGCGAATGGCGCGCTGGGCGTAATCGAGCTGGGCGACGAAGGCCGAGACCTCCTGGCCGAAGGTGATCGGCGTGGCGTCCATCATGTGCGTACGGCCGGTTTTGACCAGTTTGAGGTGGCGCGCCGACAGTTCGGCCAGCCCCGAGGACAACTCGGCGATCGCCGGCAGCAGTTTTTCATGCACCGCCTGGGCCGCGGCAATGTGCATGGCGGTGGGGAAGCAGTCGTTGGAGCTCTGCGAGCGATTGACGTGGTCGTTGGGGTGCACGGGCGTCTTGCCGCCACGGCCCTTGCCGGCCAGTTCATTGGCGCGCCCGGCGATGACTTCGTTGACGTTCATGTTGCTCTGGGTGCCGCTGCCGGTTTGCCAGACCACCAGTGGGAACTGATCGTCATGCTGGCCGTCGAGCACTTCGTCGGCGGCCTGCTCGATCAGCCGGGCGATATCGGCCGGCAGGTCGCCGTTGCGGTTGTTGACCCGTGCCGCGGCTTTCTTGATCAGCGCCAGGGCGTGCAGCACCGCGAGCGGCATGCGTTCCTTGCCAATGGCGAAGTTGATCAGCGACCGCTGGGTCTGCGCACCCCAATAGGCGCCCTCAGGAACTTCGACCGGGCCCAGGCTGTCTGTCTCGATACGGCTCATTCTGCGCTCACTCCTTTGTGGTTCGAAATCGCAGTTTAGGCCCTGATTCGACAGCGCGGTTCCCTCGCTCGTCGTGCCCACTTGAGCACATCGCCACCACAGCGCAGAATGCTCTACTCTGAGGTACCCGCCTCCCTCTCTTGAAGGAAATGCAATGACCCGTCTCCGTGTCCTTTGTGCCGCCGTCGCCCTGGCCTGTGCCAGCGGCCAGGTACTCGCTGCCACCGCCAGTCACAACGCTGCCGCCGAGAAATTCCTGAACCTGGCCAACGCCGACAAGCTGGGCACCCCGGTCTATATGCAGGTCCAACAAATGTTCGCCCAGCGCTTCGCCCAAACCAAGGCGCCTGCGTCCAAGCAACCGGTGCTGCAAAGCTACCAGGCCAAGGCCAACGCCGCCCTGGACAGCGCCATCGGCTGGAACAAGCTGAAGCCGAAAATGGTCGACCTGTACACCGCCACCTTCACCGAGGCCGAGCTCAAGGACTTGGTCAAGTTCTACGAGTCGCCGCTGGGCAAGAAAGTCCTGCGCGAGATGCCCAAGGTTACCCAGCAGTCGGCCCAGCTGACCCAGCAGAGCCTGGAGCCTGCGGTACCGGTGGTCAACAAGCTGCTCGAAGACATGACCAAAGAGCTTGACCCGAACGCTGGCAAGGCCGCCGCCCCCGCCAAGAAGTGAGTAACGCGTGATGAGCATGCAGCACCGCATCGAGCAACAACTGGCCGCGCTGGCGCCGCAACACCTGGAAGTGCTCAATGAAAGTCACATGCACAGTCGTGGTCAGGAGACCCACTACAAGGCAGTGATCGTCAGCGAGCAGTTTGCCGGGCTGAACAGCGTCAAGCGTCACCAGAAGGTCTACGCCACCATGGGCGAGCTGATGGGCCAGATCCACGCCCTCGCGATCCACACCTACACCGCTGAAGAGTGGGCCAAGGTCGGGGTCGCACCGGCCTCGCCGGTGTGTGCGGGCGGTGGGCACTGAATCCTTTCTAGCGTTCTGGTAGAATCCGCAACAATCCCAAAGGGGGCCGCTTTGCGGCCCATCGCAGGCAAGCCAGCTCCCACACCCTGTACCTGTGGGAGCTGGCTTGCCTGCGATGGGCTGCGAAGCAGCCCCCTGTTTTTGTTACCCCGGTCCGCCCCTTACGAGGGCAACCACCTGGAGATTCACGTTCATGTCACAACCGATCGTCGTCGCGGCGCTGTACAAATTCGTCACCCTGCAGGACTACGTCGAGCTGCGCGAGCCGCTGCTCAAGGCCATGCTCGACAATGACGTCAAAGGCACCCTGCTGCTGGCCAACGAAGGCATCAACGGCACCGTGTCGGCCACCCGCGAAGGCATCGACGGCCTGCTGGCCTGGCTGCGCAACGACCCGCGCCTGGTGGATGTCGACCACAAGGAATCCTACTGCGACGAACAGCCGTTCTACCGCACCAAGGTGAAGCTGAAGAAAGAGATCGTCACCCTTGGTGTGCCGGGCGTGGACCCCAACCAGCAGGTGGGCACCTACGTCGAGCCCAAGGACTGGAACGCCCTGATCAGTGACCCTGAAGTGCTGCTGATCGATACCCGCAACGACTACGAAGTGGCCATCGGCACGTTCAAGGGCGCCATCGACCCCAAGACCGAGACCTTCCGCGAGTTCCCCGAGTACATCAAGGCCAACTTCGACCCGAGCAAGCACAAGAAAGTGGCGATGTTCTGCACCGGCGGTATCCGTTGCGAAAAAGCCTCCAGCTACATGCTCGGTGAAGGCTTCGAGGCGGTCTATCATCTTAAAGGTGGCGTCCTGAAGTACTTCGAAGAAGTGCCTCAGGAAGAAAGCCTGTGGGACGGCGACTGCTTCGTCTTCGACAACCGCGTCACGGTGCGCCATGACCTGAGCGAAGGCGAGTACGACCAGTGCCATGCCTGCCGCCACCCGATCAACGCAGAGGAGCGTGCGTCCGAGCACTATTCGCCAGGTGTCAGCTGCCCGCACTGCTGGGACAGCCTGAGCGAAAAAACTCGCCGCAGCGCCATCGACCGGCAGAAGCAGATCGAGCTGGCCAAGGCCCGCAACCTGCCGCACCCGATCGGTTACAACTACAAAGCCGAGGCCTGATGCATGACTGCACGCCTGCTGTATGTGATGGACCCCATGTGCTCCTGGTGCTGGGGTTTTGCGCCGGTGGCCGCGGCCCTGATCGCCCAGGCGCGTGAAGCCGGCGTGCCAACCCACCTGGTGCCAGGCGGCCTGCGCACCGGTGGCAGCGCCTTGGATGCGTCGACCCGCAAGTACATCCTCGAGCATTGGCAGGCGGTGGCCGACGCCACCGGCCAGCCGTTTCGTTTCGAGGGCGCCATGCCTGACGGTTTCGTCTACGACACCGAGCCTGCCTGCCGCGCCCTGGTCACCGCCCGTGAGCTGGACGCCGAGCGCGTCTGGCCACTGCTGGCGTTGATCCAGCGCGCGTTCTACGAGGCCGGCGTCGACGTTACCACTGCGCCGCACTTGGTTGAGCTGGCCGAACAGGCAGGCTTCGACCGTGCGGTGTTTGCCGAGGCCTTTGCCCGCGCCGATACGCGTGTAGCAACCGCAGCCGATATTGCGTGGGCGCAAGACCTGGGCATCGCCGGTTTCCCCACCCTGCTGGCCGAGCGTAACGGCCAGCTGGCGCTGCTGACCAACGGCTACCAGCCGCTGGAGCGCCTGCAACCCTTGCTCGGCCGCTGGCTGCAGCAGGCTGCCTGTGCTTGATGTGCCCGGGTCGCCCGACCCTGTGCCAGGGAAACCCCACAGTGCGGCCGATCGACTGAGCTGGGCGGAAATCCGCCGCCTGGCACTGCATCACAAGAAAAACCTCTGGTCCGCCAACCTGATTGCCGTGCTCGCGGCGTGCTGCAGCGTGCCGATCCCCTTGCTGCTACCGCTGCTGGTGGATGAAGTGCTGCTGGGCCACGGCGACGCCGCGCTGAAGTGGATGAACCACCTGCTGCCGGCCAGCTGGCAGGTCGCGGCCGGCTATATCGGCCTGATGCTGGCGCTGACGTTGTGCCTGCGCCTGGCCGCCCTGGCCTTCAACGTGGTGCAGGCCAAGCTGTTTGCCGGGCTGGCCAAGGACATCGTCTACCGCCTGCGTATTCGGCTGATCGAACGGCTCAAGCGGATTTCCCTCAAGGAATACGAAAGCCTGGGCAGCGGCACGGTGACCACTCACCTGGTCACCGACCTGGACACCCTCGACAAATTCGTCGGCGAGACCCTCAGCCGTTTCCTGGTCGCCATGCTGACCCTGACCGGCACGGCGGCCATCCTGATCTGGATGCACTGGCAACTGGCGTTGCTGATTTTGCTGTTCAACCCGCTGGTGATCTACTTCACCGTGCAGTTGGGCAAACGCGTCAAACACCTGAAAAAGCTCGAAAACGACAGCACCGCGCGCTTTACCCAGGCGCTGTCGGAAACCCTCGACGCCATCCAGGAGATCCGCGCCGGCAACCGCCAGGGCTATTTCCTGGGGCGCCTGGGCGTGCGCGCCCGGGAGGTGCGTGACTACGCCGTGGACTCGCAATGGAAGAGCGATGCCAGCGGCCGCGCCAGTGGTTTGTTGTTCCAGTTCGGCATCGACATCTTCCGCGCCGCGGCGATGCTCACTGTGCTGTTTTCCGACCTGTCGATCGGCCAGATGCTGGCGGTGTTCAGCTACCTGTGGTTCATGATCGGCCCGGTGGAGCAACTGCTCAACCTGCAGTACGCCTACTATGCCGCCGGTGGCGCCCTGAGCCGGCTCAACGAGCTGCTGGCGCGTGCCGACGAGCCGCAGTACCCCGCGGCCAGTGACCCATTCGTGGGCCGCGAAACAGTGGGCATCGAGGTGCGCGACCTGCGCTTCGCCTATGCCGACGAGCCGGTGCTCGAGCACCTCGACCTGTCCATCGCCCCGGGCGAGAAGGTGGCCATCGTGGGCGCCAGCGGTGGCGGCAAGAGCACCTTGGTGCAGCTGCTGCTTGGCCTGTACAGCGCCCAGGCGGGGACCATCCGCTTTGGCGGTGCCAGCCTGCAGGAAATCGGCCTGGAAACCCTTCGTGAAAACGTCGCGGTGGTGCTGCAGCACCCTTCGTTGTTCAACGACAGCGTGCGCGCCAACTTGACCATGGGCCGCGAGTGCAGCGACGAAGCCTGCTGGCAGGCGCTGCGCATTGCGCAGTTGGACGCCACCATCGCCGCCTTGCCGCAAGGCCTGGACAGCGTGGTCGGGCGTTCCGGTGTGCGCCTGTCCGGGGGGCAGCGGCAACGGCTGGCGATTG
Organism: Pseudomonas sp. SWRI50; assembly: GCF_014269095.1. Taxonomy (NCBI): domain Bacteria; kingdom Pseudomonadati; phylum Pseudomonadota; class Gammaproteobacteria; order Pseudomonadales; family Pseudomonadaceae; genus Pseudomonas; species Pseudomonas sp. SWRI50. Next base: position 32,182 of record NZ_JABWRW010000024.1, read on the forward strand.
CCCGGATGGTCTTGGCCGAACCCAAGGTGGTGATTCTCGATGAAGCCACGTCGGCGCTGGATGCCGCCACCGAGTACAACCTGCACCAGGCCCTGGCACGCTTCCTCAGCGGCCGCACCACGCTGATCATCGCCCACCGCCTGTCGGCCGTGAAACAGGCCGACCGGGTGTTGGTGTTCGATGGCGGGCATGTGGCCGAAGATGGCGACCATCAGCAGTTGATTGCCGAGGGTGGTTTGTACGCCAAGCTGTACGGGCATCTACAGCAGACCTGAGCCTCTTGTTACGGGCGGTGCGAATCGCCCCATTCCTTGTCATAAAAAACCCCTCCACGCAGATGGCAAATGGCCTACGCTGTGCTTGTCTGGGTTGATTCGAGCCTTATCTGCTCTGTGACAGGGACTCCATGAAGGGACATCGCACTCTAGAAGCGCCGAAGCTGCTGGGTATCATCTGGCCCTTCATTGCCGTCGTGATCTTCCAGGCGGCATTGGCCGGTCTCAGCCTCTATACGCTATCGGCGGTACGCGCCTATGTCGCGGGCGAGAGCTTGTGGTCCAAGGCTCAGAAAGACGCCATCTACTACCTCAACCTGTACGCCGACAACCGCGACGAAAGCACTTACCAGCGCTATCGCCAGGCCATCACCGTGCCCCATGGCGATCACCAGTTGCGTGAAGTGCTCGACCAGCCCAATCCGGACTTGAACGCCGCGCGCGATGCCGTGTTGCAGGGGGGCAACCACCCCGACGACGTCGAACGCATCATCTGGTTCTATCGCAACTTCCGCAGCATCAGCTACATGCAGACGGCCATCGATTATTGGGACATCGGCGACCGCTACCTAGGCCAGCTGGATGTGCTGGCGGATGAGATGCGCACAGGCTTTGCCGGTGGCCAGGTCGATGCCGGCACGATCAGCGACTGGAAGGCCCGCATCGTCGCCATCAACGAAGGTGTGACGCCGGCCGCCAGGGCTTTCAGCGATGCCCTGGGCGAGGGTTCGCGCATGCTGCTGCAGGTGCTGCTGATCACCAACCTGCTGACTGCCTTGTTCCTCATTACCATTGCCTGGCGCCGCTCCAGCAAGTTGCTGGCCCAGCGCCAGGCGTTCGCCAGTGCCCTGCAGGCCGAAAAGGAGCGGGCGCAGATCACCCTGCAGGCGATTGGCGATGCGGTCATCACCACCGATGTCGATGGCTATATCGGCTACATGAACCCGGCGGCCGAGCAACTTACCCACTGGCAGGCCGGCCAAGCCCAAGGGCTGCCACTTTCGGCGCTGTTCAGCCTGGTGGACGAGCAGGCCGAAGAGGACGGCCGCAGCCTGGTCGAGCAGGTGCTCAGTGGCAGCCTGAAGGGCGGCGCCGAGCATGCCCGGTTGATCCAGCGCCTGGACGGCAGCACCGTGTCGATCAACCTGGTGGGCTCGCCCATTGTCAATGACGGGCAGGTCAGCGGCATCGTGCTGGTGCTGCACGACATGACCCAGGAGCGCCAGTACATCGCCAACCTGTCCTGGCAGGCGACCCATGACGCCTTGACCGGCCTGGCCAACCGCCGCGAGTTCGAATACCGCCTGGAGCAGGCGCTCAACGGCCTGGCACGTCAGGCTGGGCGGCATTCACTGATGTTCCTCGACCTCGACCAGTTCAAGCTGGTCAACGATACCTGTGGCCACGCGGCGGGCGACGAGTTGCTGCGCCATATTTGCGCCGTGTTGCAGTCGGGTCTGCGCGAAGGGGATACCCTGGCCAGGCTGGGTGGCGATGAGTTTGGCGTGCTGCTGGAAAACTGCCCGCCGGACCAGGCCGAGCGAATTGCCGAGCAGCTGCGCCAGATGGTCCAGAGCCTGCACTTTGTGTGGAAGGGGCGCCCGTTCGTCACCACCGTGAGCATTGGCCTGGTGAACATGGCGCAGGCCCCCGGTACCCTGGAGGCCTCGCTGCGCGCTGCCGACATGGCCTGCTACATGGCCAAGGAAAAGGGTCGCAACCGGGTGCAGGTGTACCACGCCGACGACAGCGAGCTGTCCATGCGCTTTGGCGAGATGGCCTGGATCCAGCGTTTGCACGTGGCCCTGGAAGAAAACCGCTTCTGCCTGTACGCCCAGGAAATCGCCGCGCTGAAGACCATCGAAGGCCCTGGCCATATCGAGATTCTGCTGCGCCTGCACGATGAGAGCGGGCGCACCATCCTGCCCAGCAGCTTCATCCCCGCCGCCGAGCGCTATGGCCTGATGACCGCCCTTGATCGCTGGGTGGTGCGCAATGTGTTCCAGGTGATTCGCCAGTGCCTGGACGAAGGGCGCGAAGGGCCGTTGTCCATGTGCGCGATCAACCTGTCGGGGTCGAGCATTGGCGACGACAACTTCCTCGAGTACTTGCAGCGCTTGTTCGTCGAGTACGCCATCCCGCCACGCATGATCTGCTTCGAGATCACCGAAACCAGCGCCATTGCCAACCTCGGCAGTGCTATTCGTTTCATCAACGAACTGAAAGGGCTGGGGTGCAGGTTCTCGCTAGACGACTTCTGTGCCGGCATGTCGTCGTTCGCCTATTTGAAGCATTTGCCTGTGGATTTCCTCAAGATTGACGGCAGTTTCGTCAAGGACATGCTCGACGACCCGGTCAACCGGGCCATGGTCGAGGTCATCAACCACATCGGCCATGTCATGGGTAAGCGGACCATCGCCGAGTTTGTCGAAACCCCCTTGATCGAACAGGCCCTGCAGGAAATTGGCGTGGATTACGCCCAGGGCTACCTGATCGAACGGCCCCAGGTGTTCACCTGTGACAGCCTGCAGCGCCAACGGATCGCCGCACGGCCTCTGTTGCAGCGGGCACCTGGCACGTTTCGTTAGCTAGACAGCGGCTTTCGCTGACACAACACGTCCGAAAAATCACAAGGAACAAGGAGCTGAAAGTGATTGATGCATTCGTTCGTATCGGGCCATTGATGGACCCCGCCAGTTACCCTCAATGGGCCCAGCAATTGATTGAAGAGTGCCGCGAAAGCAAGCGCCGGGTGGTCGAGCATGAGTTTTACCAGCGCCTGCGTGATGGCCAGCTGAAGCCTTCGACCATCCGCCAGTACCTGATCGGCGGCTGGCCGGTGGTCGAGCAGTTCTCCCTGTACATGGCCCATAACCTGACCAAGACCCGCTATGGCCGCCACCCCGGCGAAGACATGGCGCGGCGCTGGTTGATGCGCAACATCCGCGTCGAGCTCAACCATGCCGACTACTGGGTGCACTGGTGCCATGCCCATGGCGTTCACCTGCATGACCTGCAGGCGCAAGAGGTGCCACCCGAGTTGAATGGGCTCAATGACTGGTGCTGGCGGGTGTGTGCTACTGAAAACCTGGCGATTTCCATGGCGGCGACCAACTACGCCATCGAAGGCGCGACGGGGGAATGGTCGGCGGTGGTGTGCGCCAATGACACCTACGCCCAAGGCTTCCCGGAGGAGCAGCGCAAGCGCGCCATGAAATGGCTGAAGATGCATGCGCAGTACGACGATGCGCACCCGTGGGAGGCGCTGGAAATCATCTGTACCTTGGCGGGGGAGAACCCGACGCTGGGGTTGCGTACCGAATTGCGCCGGGCGATCTGCAAGAGTTACGACTGCATGTACCTGTTCCTGGAGCGCTGCATGCAGCTGGAAGGGCGTCAGCAGGGGCGGGTGCGGCCGGCGTTGGCGGCGGGTTGATGGTCCCCTGTACTGGCCCTATCGCCGGCAAGCCGGCTCCCACAGAATTTCACCAAGCCAGACGCAAATGATACCCCTGTGGGAGCCGGCTTGCCGGCGATAGGGCCAGTGCAGGCCACCCAAAATCACTGGGCGTTGAACGCCTGCCCATTCACCCCAGTGCTGTCTGGCCCCATCAGGTACAGGTACACCGGCATGATCTCTTCAGGCAGCGGGTTGTTCTGCGGGTTCTCGCTCGGGTAAGCCTGGGCCCGCATCGCGGTGCGCGTGGCGCCTGGGTTGATGCTGTTGGAGCGCACCGGCGCAACCCCTTCCAGTTCGTCGGCCAAGGTCTGCATCAGGCCTTCGGTGGCGAACTTCGACACCCCGTAGGCGCCCCAGTAGGCCCGGCCTTTGCGCCCGACGCTGCTGGAGGTGAACACCACCGAGGCGTCCTCCGACAGCTTGAGCAGCGGCAGCAGGGTGCTGGTGAGCATGAAGGTGGCATCGACGTTGATGTGCATTACGCGCATGAAGTTGTCACCCGACAACTGCTCCAGGGGCGTGCGCGGGCCGATGATCGAGGCGTTGTTGAGCAGGCCATCGAGGCGCCCGAACTGGTCTTCGATCATGACCGCCAGCTCGTCGTACTGATGGGGCAGGGCGGTTTCCAGGTTGAACGGGATCACCACCGGTTGTGGGTGCCCGGCGGCCTCGATCTGGTCGTAGACCTCGTTGAGGTTGGCCTCGGTCTTGCCCAGCAGCAGCACGGTGGCACCGAGCGCGGCGTAGGCCTTGGCAGCGGCGGCGCCGATGCCGCGGCCGGCTCCGGTGACCAGGATGACCCGGCCTTGCAGCAGGTCGGGGCGGGCGGTGTAGTCGAACATCAGATTTTTCCCTTGTTCATTGGGCAGCGCCGATCATTGTGGGAGCGGGCTTGCCCCGCGAAGCAGGCGGCGCGGAGGATGGCACGGGCTTCGCCCGCGTTCGCGGGGCAAGCCCGCTCCCACAGGCCCTGCTGACTTCAGGTCTTGATCAGCAGCCGCACAGCGCGCTGTCAATCACCTTGCGCAGTTCCAGCGGGTGGTCCACCACCACGTCGGCACCCCAGTTGTTCGGGTTGTCCTCTGGATGAATATAGCCGTAGCGCACCGCCGCGGTGCGGGTGCCGGCATCGCGGCCAGACTCGATGTCGCGCAGGTCGTCGCCGACGAATAGCACGCTGGCCGGGTCCAGGTTCAAGGTTTTGCAGGCCAGGATCAGCGGTTCGGGGTCGGGCTTGCTGTTTTTCACGTGGTCCGGGCAGATCAGCAGCGCCGAGCGCTCGGCCAGGCCCAGGCGCTGCATGATCGGCTCGGCAAAACGTACCGGCTTGTTGGTGACCACGCCCCACAGCAGGTTGCCTTTCTCGATGTCGGCCAGCAGCTCTGCCATGCCGTCGAACAGCTTGCTGTGCACCGCGCAGTCGCGCTGGTAGCGCTCGAGAAACTCCAGGCGCAGGGCCTCGAAGCCTTCGGCCTCCGGGTCCATGGCGAAGGTGGTGGCGACCATGGCACGGGCACCGCCGGAAATCACCCCGCGAATCAGGTTGTCGTCCACGGCCGGCAAGCCGCGCTCGGCGAGCATGGCCTGGCAGATGGCGATGAAGTCCGGCGCCGTGTCGAGCAGGGTGCCGTCCATGTCGAAGAGTACTGCTCGCAAACGCATGCTCATTCCTCGCGCAGGGTCTGGATCATGTAGTTGACGTCCACGTCGTTGCAAAGCTTGTAGTGCTTGGTCAACGGGTTGTAGGTCAGGCCGATGATGTCCTTGACTTCAAGGCCGGCAACACGGCTCCAGGCGCCCAGCTCGGAGGGGCGGATGAACTTCTTGAAGTCGTGGGTGCCGCGCGGCAGCATCTTCAGGATGTACTCGGCGCCGACAATGGCCAGCAGGTAGGCCTTGGGGTTGCGGTTGATGGTGGAGAAGAACACCTGGCCGCCAGGCTTGACCATGCGGTAGCAGGCGCGAATCACCGACGACGGGTCGGGGACGTGCTCGAGCATTTCCAGGCAGGTGACCACGTCGAACTGCCCGGGCATCTCTTCGGCCAGTGCTTCGGCGGTGATCTGCCGGTATTCAACCTCGACTCCGGACTCCAGTTGGTGCAACTGGGCCACCGCCAGCGGGGCCTCGCCCATGTCGATGCCGGTTACCGAGGCGCCACGCAGGGCCATGGATTCGCTGAGAATGCCGCCGCCGCAGCCCACGTCCAGCACTTTCTTGCCAGCCAGGCCGACCCGCTCGTCGATCCAGTTGACGCGCAACGGGTTGATTTCATGCAGCGGCTTGAACTCGCTTTCACGGTCCCACCAGCGGTGGGCCAAGGCTTCGAACTTGGCAATTTCGGCGTGGTCGACGTTGCTCATTTAAGAGTCCTCTGAAACTTCGCTAAATTGGGCCGGAGTATACCCGAGCGCTCAAGGCCGAGGGTCGCTATAATCGCCGGCTTTTGATATCCGAACGACGGGGAGAGGCGATGCGCGAGCGACTTTTGGCGGCGGAGAAGGTGACCGCGATCCGCTGGCAAGGCGGCGTTCTGCATCTGCTCGACCAGCGCCTGCTGCCCGCGCAGGAGGTCTGGCTGGCCTGCGACAATGTCGCGCAGGTGGTGGACGCGATCCGTGACATGGCTGTGCGCGGTGCGTCGGCCATCGGCATTGCCGCGGCCTACGGCCTGGTCCTCGCCCTGGAAGAGCGCCTGGCCGAGGGCGGCGACTGGGAGCAGGACCTGGAAGAAGACTTCCTCAGCCTGGCCGAGGCGCGCCCCACCGCCGCTAACCTGTTCTGGGCGCTGAACCGCATGCGCGAGCGCCTGCAGCGCTTGCGCCCGGAGGAAGACGTGCTGGCGGCGCTGCAAGCTGAGGCGGTAGCGATTCATGAAAGCGACCGTGAAGCCAACCTGACCATGGCCCAGTACGGCATCGAACTGATTCGCCGCCATCAGGGCAACGCCCAGACCCTGCTCACCTACGGCAATTCCGGGGCCCTGGCCAGTGGCGGTTTTGGCACCGCGCTGGGGGTGATCCGCGCGGGTTACCTGGAAGGCATGGTCGAGCGGGTGTATGCCGGCGAAACCCGCCCCTGGCTGCAAGGCTCGCGCCTGACCGCCTGGGAGTTGGCCAACGAGGGCATTCCGGTGACGTTGTGCGCCGATTCGGCCCTGGCCCACCTGATGAAGAGCAAGGGCATCACCTGGGTCGTGGTCGGTGCCGACTGCATCGCGGCCAATGGTGATGTGGCGAGCAAGATCGGCACCTACCAGCTCGCGGTCAGTGCCATGCACCACGGCGTGCGCTTCATGGTCGTGGCGCCGAGCACCAGCATCGACCTGAACCTGGCCACCGGCGAGGACATCCCCCTTGAAGAGCGCGATGCAGACGAGCTGCTGGATTACGCCGGCACCCGCGTGGCGCCGCAGGTGGAGGTGTTCAACCCAGTGTTCGACGTGACCCCGGCCGACCTGATCGACGTGATCGTGACCGAGAAGGGCATCGTTGAACGCCCGGATACCGCCAAGCTGGCTCAGTTGATGTGCCGCAAGCGTTTGCACTGAGGGGTGTGGCTGCACATTTCTCTGTAGGAGCAGCCTTGTGCTGCGAAGAGGCCAGTACTGGCGCCGGCTATTTCTGCTGTCTGCGCCGGCCTCTTCGCAGCGCAAGGCTGCTCCTACATGAGCCTTGCACAACCTGTAGTGGCAGGGCCTGCCACATCTCCCCACCCGCACTGCCTTTGTGATAACATCCGGCAGTTTCCAAGACCGCCCATCACGGCGGCCAAATTTGCGCAGATCCATGGCACAACTCATTGATTTGTCGTAAGTCGTCGCAGCACTGCGCGTCGCGACGGCGAGCTTCGTTCGGCCCTTGATGGCGCTGCGAAGTTTCACCAGAAAAAGGAATCAGGCTTCTCATGGGCGAACTGGCCAAAGAAATCCTCCCGGTCAATATCGAAGACGAACTGAGACAGTCTTACCTCGACTACGCGATGAGCGTGATTGTCGGGCGAGCGCTGCCCGATGCGCGTGACGGCTTGAAGCCCGTGCATCGTCGCGTTCTCTTTGCGATGAGCGAACTGGGCAACGACTGGAACAAACCGTACAAGAAGTCCGCCCGTGTGGTCGGTGACGTGATCGGTAAGTACCACCCGCACGGCGACACTGCGGTCTACGACACCATCGTGCGTATGGCCCAGCCGTTCTCGCTGCGTTACCTGCTGGTCGACGGCCAGGGCAACTTCGGTTCGGTCGACGGCGACAACGCCGCGGCCATGCGATACACCGAAGTGCGCATGGCCAAGCTGGCGCACGAGCTGCTGGCCGACCTGCACAAAGAAACCGTCGACTGGGTGCCCAACTACGACGGCACCGAGCAGATCCCGGCAGTCATGCCGACCCGTATTCCCAACCTGCTGGTCAACGGTTCCAGCGGTATCGCCGTGGGCATGGCGACCAACATCCCGCCGCACAACCTCGGCGAGGTCATCGACGGCTGCCTGGCGCTGATCGACAACCCGGATGTCACCATCGATGAGCTGATGCAGTTCATCCCTGGCCCAGACTTCCCGACTGCCGGCATCATCAACGGCCGCCAGGGCATCATCGAGGCCTACCGCACCGGCCGTGGCCGCATTTACATGCGTGCCCGTTCCGAAGTCGAAGACATCGACAAGGTCGGTGGCCGCCAGCAGATCGTCGTCACCGAGCTGCCGTACCAGCTGAACAAGGCGCGTCTGATCGAGAAGATCGCCGAGCTGGTCAAAGAGAAGAAGATCGAAGGCATTACCGAGCTGCGTGACGAGTCCGACAAGGACGGCATGCGCATCGTCATCGAGCTGCGTCGCGGCGAGGTGCCGGAGGTGGTGCTCAACAACCTCTATCAGCAGACCCAGCTGCAGAGCGTGTTCGGCATCAACGTCGTGGCCCTGATCGACGGCCGCCCGCGTCTGCTCAACCTCAAGGACCTGCTCGAAGCGTTCGTCCGCCACCGCCGTGAAGTGGTGACGCGCCGTACCGTGTTCGAGCTGCGCAAGGCCCGTGAGCGTGGCCACATCCTTGAAGGCCAAGCGGTCGCGCTGTCCAACATCGACCCGGTCATCGCCCTGATCAAGGCCTCGCCGACGCCGTCGGAAGCCAAGGAAGCGTTGATTTCCACTGCCTGGGAATCCAGCGCTGTGCAGGTCATGGTCGAGCGCGCCGGCGCCGATTCCTGCCGCCCTGAAGACCTCCCGGAGCAGTTCGGCCTGCGCGAGGGCAAGTACTACCTGTCGCCGGAACAGGCCCAGGCGATTCTTGACCTGCGTCTGCACCGCCTGACCGGCCTGGAGCACGAGAAGCTGCTGGCCGAGTACCAGGAAATCCTCGAGCAGATCGGCGAACTGATCCGCATCCTCAGCAGCGCCGAGCGCCTGATGGAAGTGATCCGCGAAGAGCTCGAAGCCATCCGCGCCGAATACGGCGATGCGCGCCGCACCGAGATCCTCAACGCCAGCCACGACCTCAACTACGGCGACATGATCCCGGAAGAAGAGCGCGTGGTGACTATCTCCCACGGTGGCTATGCCAAGACCCAGCCACTGTCCGCCTACCAGGCCCAGCGCCGTGGCGGCAAGGGCAAGTCGGCGACCGGCGTGAAGGACGAGGACTACATCGAGCACCTGTTGGTCGCCAACAGCCACGCCACCCTGTTGCTGTTCTCCAGCAAGGGCAAGGTGTACTGGAAGAAGACCTACGAAATCCCCGAAGCGTCCCGTGCTGCGCGTGGCCGTCCGCTGGTCAACCTGCTGCCGCTGGAAGAGGGTGAGCGCATCACTGCGATGCTGCAGATCGACCTCGAGGCCCTGCAGCAAAGCGCCGACCTGGACGAAGAGCTGGACGAGGCCGATGACACCGTGCTCGAAGGTGAGCTGGTAGAAGCCGAGGAAGTCGACGAAGAAGACGGCGACACCCCGGAATGGTCTGCTGAGCCGACCGGTGCCTATATCTTCATGGCCACCGCTTCCGGTACCGTCAAGAAGACCCCGCTGGCCCAGTTTGCCCGCCCACGCACCAGCGGCCTGATCGCCCTGAAGCTGAAAGAAGGCGACACCTTGATTGCCGCGGCCATCACCGACGGCGCCAAGGAAGTCATGATGTTCTCCGACGCCGGCAAGGTGATCCGCTTCGCTGAAAGCGTGGTGCGCGAAATGGGCCGTACCGCCCGTGGTGTGCGCGGCATGAAGTTGGGCAAAGGGCAGCAGATCATTTCGATGCTGATCCCTGAGTCCGGTGCGCAGATCCTCACCGCGTCCGAGCGTGGCTACGGCAAGCGTACGCCGCTGTCCAAGTTCCCGCGTCGCGGCCGTGGTGGCCAGGGCGTGATCGCCATGGGTACCAAGGGGCGCAACGGTCTGTTGATCGGCGCTATCCAGGTTCAGGAAGGCGAAGAGATCATGCTCATCTCCGACCAGGGCACCTTGGTGCGCACGCGGGTTGGTGAAGTGTCCAGCCTGAGCCGTAACACCCAGGGTGTGACGCTGATCAAGCTGGCGGCTGACGAAACGCTGGTGGGCCTGGAGCGGATCCAGGAGCCTTCCGAAGAAGAGCTCGACGAACTGGTCGAGGCGGATGCGCAAGGCGAAGCGCCGGAGGCTGTCGATGACGACAGCGCGGGCGCCGAAGAGGCACCGCAAGAGTAAGCAAGCGCAACAACCCGAGCGGGGCGACCAAGGTCGCCCCGTTTGACTGATTACAGCAGGCAACGCTGGATCCTCCCATTAGTGGGGGCGTTTTTTGTAGGAGCGGCCTTGTGTCGCGAAAGGGCTGCAAGGCAGCCCCCAGGATTTCAGCGACGCTGCAAAAAGCTGGGGGCCGCTTTGCGGCCCTTTCGCGACGCAAGGCTGCTCCTACAAAGAGCGGTGCGCGGCGTGCGAGAAACGATTTTGTTCTATTTGGCAGAGCGAGAGTGGATGTGAGCAAACGAGCCTTTAACTTCTGCGCAGGCCCTGCTGCGCTTCCTGACGCTGTCCTGCAGCGCGCCCAGGCCGAAATGCTGGACTGGCGCGGCAAGGGCTTGTCGGTGATGGAAATGAGCCATCGCAGCGACGATTACGTGGCCATCGCCGAGAAGGCCGAGCAGGACCTGCGTGACCTGCTGTCCGTCCCCTCCAACTACAAGGTCCTGTTCCTGCAGGGCGGTGCCAGCCAGCAGTTCGCCGAGATCCCGCTGAACCTGCTGCCGGAAAACGGTACCGCCGACTACGTCGAAACCGGTATCTGGTCGAAGAAGGCGATCGAGGAAGGGCGCCGTTTCGGCAACATCAATGTCGCCGCCAGCGCCAAGCCTTACGACTACCTCGCCATCCCAGGCCAGAACGACTGGAACCTGACCAAGAACGCTGCCTACGTGCACTATGCGTCCAACGAGACCATTGGTGGCCTGCAATTCGACTGGGTGCCAGAAACCGGTGACGTTCCGCTGGTGGTCGACATGTCGTCCGATATCCTCTCTCGCCCGATCGACGTCTCGCAGTACGGCCTGATCTACGCCGGCGCGCAGAAAAACATCGGCCCGAGCGGCCTGGTGGTGGTGATCGTGCGCGAAGACCTGCTGGGCCATGCCCGCAGCAGCTGCCCGACCATGCTCGACTACAAGGTGTCGGCCGACAACGGCTCGATGTACAACACCCCGGCCACCTATTCCTGGTACCTCTCGGGCCTGGTGTTCGAGTGGCTCAAGGAGCAGGGTGGCGTCGAGGCCATGGAGCAGCGCAACCGCGCCAAGAAAGACCGCCTGTACAGCTTCATCGACGCCAGCGACTTCTACACCAACCCGATCAGCGTCAACGCCCGTTCGTGGATGAACGTGCCGTTCCGCCTGGCCGACGAGCGCCTGGACAAGGCCTTCCTGGCCGGCGCCGACGCCCGTGGCTTGCTCAACCTCAAGGGCCATCGTTCGGTCGGCGGCATGCGTGCCTCGATCTACAACGCCCTGGGCCTGGAAGCGGTTGAAGCCCTGGTTGGCTACATGGCTGAATTCGAGAAGGAGCACGGCTGATGTCCGAACACGAGCTCAAGGCGCTGCGCGTGCGCATCGACAGCCTCGACGAGAAGATCCTCGAGCTGATCAGCGAGCGCGCCCGTTGCGCCCAGGAAGTGGCGCGGGTCAAGACCGCCTCGCTCGCCGAAGGTGAAAAGCCGGTGTTCTACCGCCCCGAGCGTGAGGCTGCGGTACTCAAGCGGGTCATGGAGCGCAACAAGGGGCCGCTGGGCAACGAAGAGATGGCGCGGCTGTTCCGCGAAATCATGTCGTCCTGCCTGGCCCTGGAAGAGCCGCTGAAAATCGCCTACCTGGGCCCTGAAGGTACCTTCACCCAGGCAGCGGCGATGAAGCACTTCGGCCATGCCGTAATCAGCCGCCCAATGGCGGCCATTGACGAAGTGTTCCGCGAAGTGGCGGCCGGTGCCGTCAACTTCGGCGTGGTGCCGGTGGAAAACTCCACCGAGGGCGCGGTCAGCCACACCCTGGACAGCTTCCTTGAGCACGACATGGTGATCTGCGGTGAAGTCGAGCTGCGCATCCACCACCACCTGCTGGTGGGTGAGAGCACCAAGACCGACAGCATTACCCGCATCTACTCCCACGCCCAGTCGCTGGCCCAGTGCCGCAAGTGGCTGGATGCGCACTACCCGAACGTGGAGCGCGTGGCGGTTTCGAGCAACGCCGAAGCGGCCAAGCGGGTCAAGGGTGAGTGGAATTCGGCAGCGATCGCCGGTGATATGGCGGCGAACCTGTACGGCCTGACCCGTCTGGCCGAGAAGATCGAAGACCGTCCAGACAACTCGACGCGCTTCCTGATGATCGGTAACCAGGAAGTACCGCCGACCGGCGACGACAAGACCTCGATCATCGTCTCGATGAGCAACAAGCCGGGGGCCTTGCACGAGCTGCTGGTGCCGTTCCACGAGAACGGTATCGACCTGACCCGCATCGAGACGCGCCCGTCGCGCAGCGGCAAGTGGACGTACGTGTTCTTCATCGACTTCGTCGGCCACCACCGCGACCCGTTGATCAAGGCAGTGCTGGAGGCGATCAGCCAAGAGGCTGTGGGGCTGAAGGTGCTGGGGTCTTATCCGAAGGCGGTGCTGTAAATGAGCTTGCCGGGGCCGCTTTGCGCCCCATCGCGACGCAAGGCCGCTCCTACAGGGCCTGCGTGATACCTGTGGGCGCGGCCTTGTGTCGCGATGGGCTGCGAAGCGGCCCCCTGCGGTCTCACAGACTGTCTTGATTTCTGAACAGGGTTCGCACTCGTGGTAAATGCAGTAACAACCAAACCCGCACCGCTCATCGGTCGCCTCGTCGTCGTAGGCCTGGGCCTGATCGGCGGCTCCTTCGCCAAGGGCTTGCGCGAAAGCGGCCTGTGCCGCGAAGTGGTCGGCGTCGACCTGGATGCCCCCTCGCGCAAGCAGGCCGTGGCCCTGGGGGTGGTCGACCGCTGTGAAGAAGACCTCGCCGCCGCCTGTGTCGGTGCCGATGTCATCCAGCTGGCCGTGCCGATCCTGGCCATGGAAAAGCTGCTGGCGCGCCTGGCACAGCTCGACCTGGGCGATGCCGTCATCACCGATGTCGGCAGCGCCAAGGGCAATGTGGTGCGCGCCGCCCGTGAAGTCCTGGGTGAGCGCCTGTCGCGCTTCGTCCCCGGCCACCCGATTGCCGGTTCTGAGCAGAGCGGGGTAGAGGCCTCCAACGCCGCCCTGTTCCGTCGCCACAAGGTCATCCTCACGCCGCTGCCGGACACCGACCCCGCCGCCCTGGCCACGGTAGACCGCCTGTGGCGCGCATTGGATGCCGATGTCGAGCACATGCCGGTCGAGCGCCATGACGAAGTCCTGGCCGCCACCAGCCACCTGCCGCACTTGCTGGCCTTCGGCCTGGTCGATTCGCTGGCCAAGCGCAATGAAAACCTCGAGATCTTCCGGTACGCTGCGGGAGGCTTCCGCGATTTCACGAGAATCGCCGGCAGCGACCCGACCATGTGGCACGACATCTTTCTCGCCAACCGCGAAGCCGTCCTGCGCACGCTTGATACATATCGCAGCGATCTCGACGCCTTGCGCGACGCGATCGATGCAGGGGACGGGCACCAGTTGCTGGGTGTATTCACCCGCGCACGCGTTGCCCGCGAGCATTTCAGTAAAATCCTGGCCCGCCGGGCCTATGTGGACGCTATGAACGCCAACGATCTGATTTTCCTGGCCCAACCGGGTGGCTGCCTGACCGGGCGAATCCGCGTACCGGGCGACAAGTCGATTTCTCACCGCTCGATCATGCTCGGCTCGCTGGCCGAAGGCACGACCGAGGTCGAAGGGTTCCTCGAAGGTGAGGATGCGCTGGCGACCTTGCAAGCCTTCCGTGACATGGGGGTGGTCATCGAAGGCCCGAACCAGGGTCGCGTAACCATCCATGGGGTCGGCCTGCACGGCCTCAAGCCGCCACCTGGGCCAATCTACGTGGGTAACTCCGGCACCTCGATGCGCTTGCTCTCTGGCCTGTTGGCCGGTCAGCCGTTCGACGTGACCATGACCGGTGATGCCTCGCTGTCCAAGCGCCCGATGAATCGCGTGGCTAACCCGCTGCGCGAAATGGGCGCAGTGGTCGAGACTGGCCCTGAAGGCCGTCCGCCATTGACCATCCGTGGTGGCAACAAGCTCAAGGCGCTGACCTACACGCTGCCAATGGCCAGTGCCCAGGTCAAATCGTGCCTGCTGCTGGCCGGTCTGTATGCCGAAGGCAAGACCACGGTCACTGAACCTGCACCGACCCGTGACCACACCGAGCGCATGCTGCGCGGCTTTGGTTACGCAGTCGAGTCCAATGGCCCGGTGGCTTCGCTGCAGTCTGGCGGCAAGCTGACGGCGACCCGCATCGAAGTGCCTGCCGATATTTCGTCGGCGGCGTTCTTCCTGGTCGCAGCCTCGATCGCTCAAGGCTCTGAGCTGGTGCTCGAGCATGTCGGCATCAACCCGACCCGTACCGGCGTGATCGACATTCTGCGACTGATGGGCGGCGACATCACCCTGGAAAACCAGCGTGAAGTGGGTGGCGAGCCGGTGGCCGACCTGCGTGTGCGCGGTGCTCAGCTCAAGGGTATCGACATCCCCGAAAACCTGGTGCCGCTGGCCATCGACGAGTTCCCGGTACTGTTCGTCGCCGCGGCCTGTGCCGAAGGGCGCACCGTGCTGCGTGGCGCCGAAGAGCTGCGGGTCAAGGAATCCGACCGCATCCAGGTCATGGCCGATGGGCTGATCAGCCTGGGCGTGAAGTGCGAACCGACCCCGGACGGCATCATCATCGACGGCGGCCAGATCGGCGGCGGCGAAGTGCACGGCCACGGTGACCACCGTATCGCCATGGCCTTCAGCGTTGCCTCGCTGCGTGCCACTGCGCCGATTCGCATCCATGACTGCGCCAACGTCGCCACCTCGTTCCCTAACTTCCTGGCGCTGTGTGCCGAAGTCGGTATCCGCGTGGCTGAAGAGGGCAAGTCGTGAATTCGCAAGCAACAGTCATCACCATCGATGGGCCAAGCGGCTCGGGCAAGGGCACGGTCGCCGGTCTGCTGGCTCGCGAGCTGGGCTGGCGCCTGCTGGACTCCGGCGCGCTGTACCGTTTGCTGGCGTTCAATGCCAACAATCACGGCGTCGACCTGACCAACGAAGAGCTGCTCAAGCAACTTGCCGCCCATCTGGATGTGCAGTTCATCGCGGCCGAGCCCGGTAAGCTGCAACAGATCATCCTTGAGGGTGAGGACGTCAGCAGTGTCATCCGCACCGAAACCGTCGGTGCAGGCGCCTCGATGGTGGCCTCGTTGCCTGCCGTGCGGGACGCTTTGTTGTTGCGTCAGCGTGCATTCCGCGAGGCTCCGGGCTTGATCGCCGATGGTCGCGACATGGGTACCGTGGTGTTCCCGGATGCGCCCTTGAAGATTTTCCTGACCGCCAGCGCCGAGGAACGGGCACGTCGTCGTTACCTGCAGTTGAAGGGCAAAGGCGAAGATGTTAGTCTGTCGAGTCTGCTGGATGAGATTCGTGCACGTGATGAGCGTGACACCCAACGTGCAGTGGCCCCGCTGAAACCAGCGGCCGATGCCATTCAGTTGGACTCTACCGAGTTGTCCATCGAGCAGGTGTTGCAACGTATCAGGAGTGAGATCGCGCTTCGCGACCTTCACTGATAGCCAGGAGAGCAGGCAGGTGCACCAGTCAACGTCCTGTCGGCTTTCCTTTAAATAACGAAACCCACATTGTCTGGAATGTGGCGATGGGCGTCTGTTTCGCCCGAATCTACAGGAATTAAAATGAGCGAAAGCTTTGCAGAACTCTTTGAAGAAAGCCTGAAAACCCTCAATCTTCAGCCGGGTGCGATCATCACCGGTATCGTTGTCGACATCGACGGCGACTGGGTTACCGTACACGCTGGCCTGAAGTCCGAGGGCGTCATCCCGCTCGAGCAGTTCTACAACGAAGCTGGCGAGCTGACCATCAAGGTCGGTGACGAAGTTCACGTTGCGCTGGACGCGGTCGAAGACGGCTTTGGCGAAACCAAACTGTCCCGTGAAAAAGCCAAGCGCGCCGAGTGCTGGATTGTTCTGGAAGCAGCTTTCGCCGCCGAAGAAGTGGTCAAGGGCGTTATCAACGGTAAGGTTAAGGGCGGCTTCACTGTCGACGTTAACGGCATCCGTGCGTTCCTGCCGGGCTCCCTGGTTGATGTCCGCCCAGTGCGCGACACCACCCACCTGGAAGGCAAAGAGCTGGAATTCAAGGTCATCAAGCTCGACCAGAAGCGCAACAACGTTGTCGTTTCCCGTCGCAGCGTGCTGGAAGCCGAGAACTCCGCCGAGCGCGAAGCCCTGCTGGAAACCCTGCAGGAAGGCCAGCAAGTCAAAGGTATCGTCAAGAACCTCACCGACTACGGCGCATTCGTGGACCTGGGCGGTATCGACGGCCTGCTGCACATCACCGACATGGCCTGGAAGCGCATCAAGCATCCTTCCGAAATCGTTAACGTTGGCGACGAAGTCGACGTTCGCGTTCTGAAGTTCGACCGTGAGCGCAACCGCGTTTCGCTGGGTCTGAAGCAGATGGGCGAAGATCCGTGGGTTGCTATCACTGCCCGCTACCCAGAAGGTACTCGCGTACAAGCTCGCGTTACCAACCTGACCGACTACGGCTGCTTCGCTGAGCTGGAAGAAGGCGTTGAAGGTCTGGTACACGTTTCCGAAATGGACTGGACCAACAAGAACATCCACCCGTCGAAAGTCGTTCAGGTTGGCGACGAAGTGGAAGTCATGGTTCTGGACATCGACGAAGAGCGTCGTCGTATCTCCCTGGGCATCAAGCAGTGCAAGTCCAACCCATGGGAAGACTTCTCCGGCCAGTTCAACAAGGGTGACAAGATCACCGGTACCATCAAGTCGATCACCGACTTCGGTATCTTCATTGGTCTGGACGGCGGCATCGACGGCCTGGTTCACCTGTCCGACATCTCCTGGAACGAAACCGGCGAAGAAGCCGTACGTCGTTTCAAGAAGGGCGACGAGCTGGAAACCGTCATCCTGTCGGTCGACCCAGAGCGCGAGCGCATCTCCCTGGGCATCAAGCAGCTGGAAGACGATCCGTTCTCCAACTTCGTTGCTGTCAATGACAAGGGCGCTATCGTCAAGGGCATCGTGAAAGAAGTTGACGCCAAAGGCGCCATCGTCACCCTGGCCGACGACATCGAAGCCACTCTGAAAGCTTCCGAAATCAGCCGTGACCGCGTTGAAGACGCGCGTAACGTTCTGAAGGAAGGCGAAGAGATCGAAGCTAAGATCATCAGCGTTGACCGTAAGTCCCGCGTTATCAGCCTGTCGATCAAATCGAAAGACGACGCTGAAGAGCGCGAAGCTATCCAGAGCCTGAAAAACGCTCCGGAAGCTGCTGCCGACACCACCATGGCTGCGCTGCTGCGCGAAGCAATGGCCAAACAGAACTAAGTTCTGTTGGATCGGTAAGAAAAAGGGCGACCCTCGGGTCGCCCTTTTTTTATCTGTGATTTTTGTGGTGGTGCCTAAATCGAGCGGCCCGAATCAATCGTAGCGAGCGTTGCTCGCGATGCGCCGCGCGGGCGGCGCTCGATCTCAAACCCACACTGCATCCCTGTGCGGATAATCGCCAATCCTGGCGACCAATCCCGCCCTGACCGGATTGGCTATGATGTATCGGGCAACCCTCAAAACATCTTCATCTTGCCGCAAAGCCCGGTCGTGATAACCCGCCTGCCAGACCGGTGAAACCTTTATCCCTGCCTTGCGCAGTGCATGACTGGACCGGCTCTTTACGCGTTGCATAAGTACACTAAGCGTCACTTCCCCTAATTCAAGCAACCAATGCACATGGTCAGGCATCACAACCCAGGCTAATGACCGGCAGTGGTTTTTTACTTCGGCATGGCGAAGGTTCTGGATAATCATGCGCGCTAAATGAAAGTCCTGAAACAGTGGCCGACGTTGGTGTGTGGCTGTGGTCAACATATAAAGCCTGCCTGGCTCAGAGTATCGTGCGCGGCGAAGCATGCAGCCATGAGGTTTGGGCATCGTGTTCTTCCGTGAACAAGGGCGTCCAATCAGCGTAGTTGCCGACCTGTGGCGCTGGGCGATGGAAGATTGTCAGCATGTAAATGCCATGAGTTGAATGGCTGGGTCAGTGGGGGCGTGGGGCGGCCATTTGGCGTGAGTTGTGTGGTGGTGCGTAGATCGAGCGCCGCCCGCGCGGCGCATCGCGAGCAACGCTCGCTCCTACGTTTGTATCGGGCCAGTTATTTCTTGGGGTAAATGCCCGCGACCGCCTTGGCGCATGGCGTAATATCGCGTCTAGCAAACAAGGCGGTCGCGCGCGCCTGTCACAGGCGTTATTGGCCAAAAACAAACGTAGGAGCGAGCGTTGCTCGCGATGCGCCGCGCGGGCGGCGCTCGATCTACGCGTCACCCCAAAACTCACGACGTACCCCTTCAACCACGCGCATCCCAGCCAATCCGCGACAAATTTCTTTTTACTTCAATCTTGAATTTTTTTATTAAGTCAAGAACCGCCCTGTTCAAATCCCTCCCAGCGTGCTACAAACTGGTTAAGCAATGATCTAGCTGCTTGATAACGAAGGGAAAAATATGACGAAGTCGGAGCTGATCGAACGTATTGTCACCCATCAGGGGCTGCTCTCCTCGAAAGATGTGGAGTTGGCCATCAAGACCATGCTTGAGCAGATGTCGCAGTGCCTGGCGACGGGCGATCGCATCGAGATTCGCGGTTTTGGCAGCTTCTCGCTGCACTATCGCGCACCCCGTGTCGGTCGCAACCCCAAGACTGGCCAGTCGGTCAGCTTGGAAGGCAAGTTCGTGCCGCACTTCAAACCGGGCAAGGAATTGCGTGACCGGGTCAATGAAGAAGATGAGGCCGAGGCCTGATAAAAAAGGAGCAGTCTGATGCGTAACCTCAAGCGCGCCCTGGCGGCGTTGTTCGTGCTGCTGTTGGCGGCTGTGGTGCTGTTCTTCGTGCTCGAGAACCAGCAGGCGGTCTCGTTGGTCCTGTTTGGTTGGTCTGCCCCTGAAGTGCCGGTTGCGGTACTGGTACTGGCCGCGCTGGTCATCGGCTTGGCTATCGGCCCACTGCTCGGCGCCTACGGCGTGCAGCGCAGCAAGCGCAAAATTCGCGCTTCTGCCCGCCAAGCGGCATTAAGCGGTAATTGAGGCGGTTTCCTACTTCTATTGAGGAAAGTCTCACCTATGCCCGCATCGGCTGTCATGAAGTAATAGCACACTTCATTTTCGGCCCAGGCGAGTGTGCAGCAGCATGGATTTCCCCGTTCTTTCTCATCACGGCGCCACCCGAGGCGTAACTGGCTCTTGCCACCAGCTTCATCTTGGCCCCGCTACCAGCTTGCTGGTCGATTGCGGCCTGGAGCAGGGTGATGATGCATCGCCTGGCGCGGAGTCCGCGTCCCTGGGTTTGGGTGCGAGCTTCGAGGTGAGCAGTGTTCAGGCGCTGATCGTCACGCACGTGCATCTCGACCATGTCGGCCGCATCCCCGCGCTGCTGGCGGCAGGGTACCGTGGCCCCATTCTGTGCAGCGAACCCTCTGCCAAGCTGCTTCCACTGGTGCTGGAGGATGCCTACAGGCTGAGCATCAGCCGTGAACCGAAGCACGTGCAGCGCTATCTCGCGATGCTCAATGAACTGATCGTCCCACTGCCTTTCGAGCAATGGCATGTTCTCATCGATCGACCTGGTCTTGGCTGCCGCATTCGCTTGCAGCGCGCCGGGCACCTACTGGGTTCAGCCTATGTCGAGTGTGACTTGGCGCGCGGGGAGGTCAACACCCGCTACGTGTTCTCCGGCGACCTAGGGCCCTCCACCAATCCCTTGCTGCGGCCAGTGCAGCCCCCAGAGCGCGCTGACGTGCTGGTGCTCGAAAGCACCTATGGTGATCGTCTGCACCCCAGTACCGACGACCGTCGAGAAAAACTGGAAGCAGTCATCGATCGGGCATTGGCGGATAACGGCACGATCCTCATCCCAGCCTTCAGCCTGGGGCGTACCCAGGAATTGTTGTACGAGCTCGAAGACATCCTTCATCGCAAGGCCCTGCTGAACGCGGGGCAAGCATCGGGTGATAATCCTCTTGATTGGTCACAATTACCCATCATTCTTGATTCACCCTTGGCTCAACGCATCACCGGCGTTTACCGCGACCTGCATGAATACTGGAATGAAGAGGCCCGGGCGCGGTTGGCTGAAGGGCGTGACCCGCTGGGCTTCGGTCAGTTGATCAGTGTGGATACCCATGCCAGGCATCAGCAGGTGGTGAATTACCTCAAGAGCACCGGGCGCCCGGCGATTGTCATTGCAGGCAACGGCATGTGCTCGGGTGGGCGGATCGTCAACTATCTCAAGGCCATGCTTGGGGAACCGAGGCATGAGGTGCTGTTCGTCGGGTATCAGGCCAAGGGCACGCCGGGGGCAGTGATCCAGGCCAGTGAAGGCGCGGAAGGGTTTGTGCAGATTGATCTGGATGGAGAGGCTTATGGGATTCGGGCGAAGGTGATGACGTTGAGTGGGTATTCGGGGCATGCGGATCAGCATGGCCTGCTCGAATTTGCCATGGGCGGCGCCACGTCGCCTGCCAAAGTGGTTTTGGTGCATGGGGAGCCAGCCGCAAAGGCGGCCTTGAGCCGAGCTCTACTCAGTCGGGCACAGGGAGCCAAGCAGCAAGTGGAGGTGAGTATTCCTTGAAAGCGGCAAGATGATCTGCGCGTTATCCGCTGTGCCAAGAAACTGATAGATTGTGCTTTCCTCGGTCGAATTAGAGCGAATGCTGTACTCTGATTCATAGTGGGGCAGGCTCGAATGCGGGCGGCTGGGTGACACATCGCCGCTGAGCTATGTCTTGATCCACCGATTTGGGTGGGTTGCTGAAAGTGGCTTTCCCTGGTTTGCCAGGGAATCGTGCAGATCGTCGGATTCAAGGATAACTAAAAGAAATGCGCAATGATCGTGAGCGCCTCGGTGAAGCGCGTGAGTATGATATTTTCGATTTGACCGAGGGGCTTTGGCGGCAACGCTTGCTGGTGCTGGTGGTCACTGTGTTGGTTGCGGCGCTGGCAGTTGTCTACGCAATGCTGGCGACTCCGGTGTATGAGGCCAAGGTTCTTCTGCAGCCGCCACTGAGCAGTGATATCAGTCAGTTGAATGTCGGACGGGTGGGTGGTGATGATTTGCTCGCTCCCATTCGTGAGCGGGAGGTCGGCCAGATCTACCGGCGCAATCTGCAGTCAGATTCGTTGCGGCAAGCGTTTTTCGAGCAAGTTTACCTACCCAGTCTTGGTGAGGGGCTTGGTGCAGGTTCGGCTGGTCTTTACGCCAAATTCTATGGGCAGCTACAGGTGCTCAATGCTAATGAGGAGGAGGGCCGTTCTTCTGTTTCTGCACGTGCCGAGGATCCCCATCAAGCGGCTGATTGGGTTGTGAAGTATGCGGAGATGGCGGCTGAGCGAACCAAAAGTGAACTGATTAAAAAGGTCACTGCCGAGTTCAAGGTAGAGGCCGACAACCTGCAGCGAGCCATCGATGCCGCGCGTGCCAATGCCTCGCGTGAGCGTGAGGACCGGATTATCCAGTTGACGGAGGCGTTGCACACGGCGCGCTCCATCGGTCTTGAAAAGCCGCCAATTATTACCACCGGGTTGTCAGCGGAAGTCTCTTCGGGGATGAATGGCTCGCTGATGTATATGCGCGGAAGCAAAGCGCTGGAATCGGAAATTAAGAATTTGCAGGCGCGCGTGTCTGATGACCCGTTCGTGAGTAACTTGCGTGAGCGAGAACAAAAGGTGTCGTTCTATCGTTCGGTAACACTGACGCCTGATCAGTTTGAGGTGTATCGGCAGGATGGCGTAGTGGAGCCACCCGAAGCTCCAATCAAGCCTCGCAAGGCTTTGATTGTGGGGATCGGCGTGTTGGTTGGCTTGTTCATCGGCACATTCATCGCGCTCATTCGTGAGGCGTGGCGGTTCAGGCAAGCGCGCCAGGACTAGTGGTCAGCAGAGGTGCTGGTGGTGTGCGGCAATGAATAAACTGTCGAACACTGCTGGCCTGTGAAGCGTCGGCTCATAGTGCCGAAAACTCAAAAGACATAAGGCAGTGGTTGAGGATGAGTGAGCAATATCTAGTTTCCATTGTAGTGCCAACTCATAACCGTTCGAAGTACGCGATTCCCTGTGTGAAGAGCTTGCTCGAAATAAAGTCCGAGCGGCTACAGGTCGTGGTGCACGATACCAGTAACGATGATTGCCAGTTGGCTGCCTGGGCGGCGGATCAGGCGGACTCGAGATTGGTTTACGTCCATTGGAAAAGCCGTCTTTCCATGACCGAGAACCATGAGCGGGCCATGCAGTTGGCAGAGGGCGAGTACGTCTGCCTGATTGGTGATGATGATACTGTTTCGCAACGGATTCTCGAGGCGGCCGAATACGCAAAGGCTGAAAACGTCGACATGCTGACGCCGCGGGTTAAAGCCTTCTATTACTGGCCAGACTTTCGCACCAAGTTTTACGGTGCTGCGCATGCAGGGCGCATTTATCTGGAAACGTTTGGGCGGGGTGCCGAGACGCTGCAGGCTAGCAAGCAGTTGGACAAAGCACTCCATGAGGCATGCCAGGGCACCGATGCGCTGCCGAAGCTTTACCATGGCCTGGTAAGGCGTAACTTGCTGGACGAACTGCGTCGCCGCAGTGGAAAGATTTTCTTCGGGACTAGCCCCGACATGTCAGCGTCCGTTTCGCTTGCGATGATAGGCAAGACTTATTGCTTGCTCGATTTCCCCTTCACCATGCCAGGCGGTGGGGGTGGGAGTAACAGCGGGCGTAGCGCCATGGGCAAGCACAAGGGCAACTTGAAAGATGACCCTCATATGAAGCCCTTCACGGACTTACAGTGGCCTGCTGAGTTGCCCATGTTCTTCAGTGTTGAGACTGTTTGGGCTCACGCTGCCTGGGCAACGCTGGAAGGTATGAAAGACGAAAAGCGGCAGTCGCAGTTCAACTTAGCGCGCCTTTATGCCTTGTGCCTTTTTTATCACCGTGACTACGCAAAAGAAATTTTTGCAGCGCGTCGGGCGGCTCAGGCAGGTGGCAATAGCCAGGTGGGCATGGTCCGGCTGGTTTCTGAGTTTGTATCCGTGGTTACAAAATATACCTTCTCCCGCCTGAAAAGGGTGATGAAGCCTAATGCCAGTAACGGGCGCGAAGTGGTTGGCGTGGTAGAAGATGTGTACCTCGCACGGCAGGCCCTGGACAATAAGCTGGAAGCAAGGTTGGCGGGGGCGGGCATCTGCACTTCATCGACGAGAACGCGCAGCGTGACAGAGTGATTGGTGGGAGGCAATGAAGATAGCTAATCTCTCGTCACTGCTGCTGGCCAGTTTTTCCGGAAAGCTCATCTATGCGTTGGCAAGTGTCATTTCATTGCCGCTGGCCGCTTATGTGCTTGGCGCAGAAGCGGTAGGCCTGGTAGGTTTTTTTACTACACTGCTGATGGTGTTGATGGTGCTGGAGGGCGGACTGACCAGTAACGTCATCCAGCGTTTGGCCAGGATCAGAGGCGTTGCGAGCGCTGACCGTTCAATGCGCTCGGTCAGGGCGCTGGTGAATACCTACCTGTTGGTCTTTTCTGCAGTGGGCTTGATTGCGGCGTGCGCGATATCGCTGGCGTCGCCGGCACTCGTGAGCCATTGGCTGAAGCTCACTGATATCAGCCAGGATCAAGCACTGTACGCCCTTTACTGCATGGCAATATTCATTGGCCTTAATTTGCCAGTGATGTTGCTGCAGGGCGTATTTGTAGGCAATGAACTGCAATACCCGCTGAACAAAGTGTACATCGTCTACTCGTTGATGCGTACCCTCGGCGTATTAGGGTTGGTTCATAGTGTTCCCGCCTTCGGTGGTGTGACGGGTTATTTTACACTTCAGGTTTTAATCCAGTTGATGTATGTCGCGACATTGATGTATGTGCTGTATCGTCGTGACTTGCTGGGGGCGGGGAGGGTTCACAAAAAATACGTTCTTAGCGGCTTGGCATTTAGTCGAGGGGTTTTTCTGATCTCCTTGACTTCGGTGATAACCGTGCAATATGACAAGTTGTTCATGAGCGGTGCGCTCGGCCTGCAAGACTATGCGTACTACAGCCTTGCCAGCACGATTGCAGGTTTTCCTTATATTTTTTCGACAGCTTTTAATACGGTGTTGTTCCCACGGTTCTCGCGGGACCTGCGTGTTGGTGAACTGGCGCGTATCGAAAAAGTATTTCGAGCTGCACTGGTACTGTTTGCGTTGATCATGACCATTATGTGCAGTGCGGTATTCTGGTATGCCGGCGCGGCCTTGCACATGATGTTCGAGCCGTTTTTGGCAGAGGGTATCGACACGGTAGTGCCTTGGCTGCTGGTGGGTACGGCACTGCAATCCTTGTTGATCGTTCCTTTCTCGCTGCAGATGGCTGCGGGGTGGACGTCGCTTGCGTTCCGCTTAAACCTGGTTGCGGTGCCGATTATCTTGTTCGGCCTGCCAGCACTGGTGGCGAGCTTTGGGGCTGTTGGCGGTGCTTACAATTGGCTGCTTTACAACGCCTTTTCGTTTGGCTGTACGGTATATTTTACGTGTCGCCGATTTCCTTGGTTGCTGCCTGCTTATCGCGCGTGTCTATACGCTGCGTTGGTGACTGCCGTGATGGCGAATGGCTTATTCTTCCTGTGTTTCCAATGGTTGTCTGGCGCGGTGGCGGGCGTGGTGGGTGCATGCCTGGCTTCGGCGTTGCTGGCTGCATTGGGGGCATTTATCTTTCGCAAGCAGTTGGCTGGACTCAGGTGACATGAGCGTATAGTCTGTCTTGATTACGGAGAATTATAATGAAGATAGTTGTGCTGGGTGCTTCCGGGATGCTGGGTAATGCGGTGTTCAGGTACTTGGTGTCTGATCAGCGCTACACAGTATGGGGCACGGTACGTAGTTCCGCGTCGCTCAAGTATTTTTCTGCCAGTGAACGTGAACGTTTGGTGGTAGGGCTTGATGTGCTTAGCCAAGACGACCTGCTTGAATTCTTTATGCAGTATCGGCCGGATGTCGTTGTCAATTGCACTGGGCTGATAAAGCAACTTTCAACTGCAAATGACCCGCTCGCGGTATTGCCGATCAATGCGCTGCTGCCTCATCGTCTGCAGAAGCTCGCGCAACTGATTGGTGCGCGGCTGGTTCATATTAGTACCGATTGTGTTTATGCCGGCACCCAGGGGCAGTACGTAGAGGCTGATGTTTCTGATGCTGAAGACCTGTACGGCAAGTCGAAGTACATCGGTGAAGTACATGATTCAGCGAACGCGATCACGTTGCGAACCTCGATCATTGGTCACGAGCTGTCAGGGAGCAAGTCACTGGTGGACTGGTTCCTTTCTCAGTCCGGCAGTGTCAAGGGTTACCAGAAGGCCATATTTTCAGGCCTGCCAACGGTTGAAATGGCGCGGGTCATTGCGGACTACGTGCTGCCCAATGCAGCGCT
Organism: Pseudomonas sp. SWRI50; assembly: GCF_014269095.1. Classification (NCBI taxonomy): domain Bacteria; kingdom Pseudomonadati; phylum Pseudomonadota; class Gammaproteobacteria; order Pseudomonadales; family Pseudomonadaceae; genus Pseudomonas; species Pseudomonas sp. SWRI50. The sequence goes on from NZ_JABWRW010000024.1 coordinate 58,028, forward strand.
GAATGGCCTCTACCATGTGTCGGCGGAGGCGATTGATAAATACTCATTGTTGAAGTTGGTCGCTGAGAAATACGGTAAGACGATCGATATCGTGGCGGATGACGCGGTTGCTATTGATCGCTCGCTTGACTCGAGCCGGTTTCGTCAGGCGACAGGTTACCTGCCCCCGAGCTGGGCTGATCTGATCGTTAAGATGCGCGACTTTAAATAAGATATTTCAGGGCTTGGAAATGTTTAAAAATAAAGTATTGATGATTACGGGTGGTACTGGGTCGTTCGGCAATACAGTGCTTAAGCGGTTTCTCGATACCGATGTGAAAGAAATTCGGATTTTCAGTCGTGACGAGAAAAAGCAGGAAGACATGCGCATTGCCTTGGGTAATGACAAGGTCAAGTTCTACATTGGCGATGTGCGTGATTATTCCAGCCTGTTGCAAGCGATGGTCGGCGTGGATTACATCTTCCATGCTGCAGCGCTCAAGCAGGTGCCGTCTTGCGAGTTCTTCCCCATGGAGGCGGTCAAGACCAACGTGATGGGTACTGAGAATGTGCTCAACGCGGCAGTCGAGTGCAAGGTCAAGCGCGTGGTGGTATTGAGCACCGACAAAGCGGTGTACCCGATCAACGCGATGGGTATCTCCAAGGCGTTGGCGGAAAAACTGGTCATTGCCAAGTCCCGTATGATTCCTGCGAGTTCACAAACTGTCATTTGCGCTACCCGCTATGGCAACGTGATGGCGTCCAGGGGCTCGGTAATCCCCTTGTTTGTCAATCAGCTAAAAAGTGGCCAGCCGCTTACTATTACCGACCCCAATATGACGCGTTTCCTCATGTCGCTTGAGGACTCCGTCGACTTGGTGCTGCATGCATTCGAGCATTCCCAGCAAGGGGATATTTTTGTGCAGAAGGCGCCTGCTTCAACGGTGGGTGACCTGGCGACCGCCTTGCAACAATTGTTCAAGCTTAAGAATGAAATCAAGGTCATCGGCACGCGGCATGGCGAGAAGCTCTACGAGTCGCTGATATCGCGTGAAGAAATGGCCAAGGCCGAAGACATGGGCCGTTATTATCGCGTGCCTGCTGATAACCGAGATCTCAACTACGAAAAATATTCCTCCAATGGCGAGGAAGAAGTTTCCCATCTCGATGACTACACCTCACACAATACCGTGTTGTTGTCGATCGAAGAGATCAAGGAGACCTTGCTCAAGCTGGATTACATACAGCAAGAGCTGAAAGCCTGATCAACGTCGTGTGCCCGGTTGTTGGTGCTTTATTATTTGTCGGTGTGTTGGAGAAGTCGTTTGGCCGAGCTCAGTGCTGTCGTCAGTGTCAGTGTTGTTATCCCTTGTTATCGCTGCAAGGGTTCGATAGCGCGCGCGGTTGAGTCTGTGTTTGCTCAAACACTGAGGCCTTCTGAAGTTATCCTGGTTGACGACTGCAGCCCAGATGACACGCTTGAACAGCTGCACGCTGAAGCGAAGAGGTACCCGCCGGGCTGGGTAAAGGTCATTGCGCTGAAGAAAAATGGCGGCCCAGGCAATGCGCGGAATGCTGGCTGGGCAGAAGCCACTGGGAAGTACGTGGCGTTTCTTGATTCTGATGACAGCTGGCATATCAAGAAAACCGAGTTGCAATACCAGTGGCTTGAGCAGCATCCCGAGGTCGACTTGCTTGGCCAGCATTTTGCGGCAGGTCAGCGCAGCGAACCGTCGATTGACGATGTGCGTTTTATCCCCGTGACGGGACGCCAGTTGCTGCTGTCCAATCGCTTTTCCACCTCTTCTGTCATGATTCGGCAAGACGTGAAGTATAGATTCAAGCAGGGCATGCGTTACTGCGAAGATTACCAGTTGTGGTGTGATATCTGTTTCGGCGGTGGGGCATGCTTTAACGTGGATTACCCACTCGTCAACACCTTCAAGCCCGTGTACGGCGACTCAGGCCTGAGTGGTCAACTCTGGCGCATGGAGAGAGGCGAGTTGGCGGTGCACCTGTCGCTGCTCAAGCGCAGGTACATAGGCCTTCCTGCGTGCTTGCTCGCCGTTTCATGGTCACTCGGGAAGTTTGTTCGTCGCGTCATCAACTCATCGGTTCGAAGGACTCTATGATTTATATCGTCGGCTGGGGGATCATGCTGCTCGGGCTTATGGTTTCGGAGGTGGTCAAAAACCGAAGCCGTATCCCTGCTGCGGTGGTGATCGCTTTCGTGGCGATATTGGCTATTTTCCGAGGTGCGGTGGGTACGGACACAAACACCTACGAGTTCTTGCTGGAGTCCGTGGACCCTGCGGCGTTCAGCGGCGGTGTAGAGCCTCTGTTCATGGTGTCCGGCTGGCTTTTCAAGACGGTCACGGGTTCTGCAGTGGGGGCGGTCAGGCTGTTTGCGCTTGTGTTATTTGGCGTGCTTTTCTATTTTCTGTTGCACTCGAATAGAAATGAACGCTTCTTCCTGTTGTCGTTTTTCCTGCCGTCATTCATCTATCAGTACAGCATGAATACCTTGCGCTTAGGCTTGGCCAGCGCCGTACTTCTGTTGGTGTTTCAGTACATTCGTCGGTACCGTTATTCACAACGCGCAGCGTTATCGATAGTTGCCTTGGCGTTTCATTACTCGTCCCTTTTCAATCTGGGTTTTTTGTTGGCACTGCGTATGCGCTGGACACGCTGGGCCAGCATGCTGGGGTTCGCCGTTTTCGTCGTCTGTGCGTTGTCGGTCGTGCTCTTGAATAACGACTACTTCTTGATGAAGCTGAACGCTTATCAGCAGGTCGCGTCGCCCGGGAGGTTTTCTGGGTTGAGCAAGGTCGTGCTGATTGCGGTGATGCTGTTGGCGGTCATCGCCTCACGTATGCCGCGGCCGGACAAGTTTAAATTGTTGGTTTTGGCGGTGCTGTTGACGGCGGCTTCGTTTGGCTTGGCGACCGTAAGCTACGCGGGTTTGCGCTTCCTTGATTTGCTGTCGTTTTCACTGCCATTGGCGGTCATGGTTGTTTATAACGACAACGATCTTGAATTCGACTGGGCGATAAAGTTGGGGCTTTCGCTGGTTGGGCTTATCTCGGTAGTGGCCAGTTACAGGAACTATTTGCAAGAGTCGGGGCAGGGGCCTAGCCCATTCCTGCCTTATCATTTTTTGGACTTGCTTGGTGGTGTCTAGGCTGCGGGCGCACAGGTGGAAAACGGGGGGGCGTAATTGAAGATATTAGTGTTGGGCGCAAACGGCTTTATTGGGTCGCGGTTGGTACGTCTTCTTAAGGAGCAGGCGCTCTCGATTCGTGTTCTGACCCGTAAGCCAGCGCTTTTTGATGCCACGCAGCTAGAGGTATTCGCCGGGGACCTGACTGACCCGCAGTTGAATGTGGATGACGTGCTCAGCGGCTGCGATGTCGTCATCAACTGCGCGGGCGAGATCAGAAATGAACAGCTGATGCCTGCGCTGCATGTTGACGCGGTCGAGCGTTTACTCACTGCCGTGGGCCGTGCGCGCAGCCGCACAGGGCGCGTGCGCTGGGTGCAGTTGAGTAGCGTCGGGGCATATGGCCCGGCGGCTGGCCGTGAGCGTATCGTCACCGAGCAGACGCCAGTCAACCCGCAGGGGACCTATGAAGTCACCAAGACCCAGGCTGATGAATTGATCATGTCTCACCCTGCGCTGCAGGGCGATTTCGCTGATTGGGCTATCCTTCGGCCCTCCAACGTTTTTGCAGACGACATGCCGAACGCTTCTATCCGGCAGCTGGGTGCGATGATTCGCAAGAAGTTGTTTTTTTACGTCGGCTACAAAGAGGCGATTGCCACGTACATTCATGCCGACGATGTTGCTGCCGCCCTCGTGCGCTGCGCCGTAGATCCGCGTGCCTCACGGCAACTCTACAACCTGTCGAATGATTGCCCGTTCAGCGAGGTGGTCAACGCCCTGGCCGCTGCCCACGGGGTGTCATCGCCGCGTTTGAGGGTGCCGGAGGGGGTGGTGAGGCTCGCCGTGTGGGTGGCTGGCAAAGTCACGCGCTTGCCTCTGACACAGGGGCGAGTTGATGCCATGGTCAATAAAACTGCTTACCCGATAGGCAAAATACGCGACGAACTGAATTTTGTGCCGCGCTACAGCGTCCCAGCGCATATCAGCGAAGTGCTGAAATAAAATAGCGATGCGCCAGTGGCCAGCCCAGAGGGCCCAGCAGGCGATAGAAAATAATGAACATGCAAATTGGAACCTCAAGCGATGTCGATCAAAGGCCTAAGGGTGGCGCGAATCTCAACGGTTCCGTTTTTTGTAGTGACCCAGCTCAGTGCGCAACTGCAAGCCCTGGGTGAGGCGGGCGCGCAAGTGCACGTGATTGCCAGCAACGACGAGCTGGTAGGGGCGCTTCAAGCCCGTGAGGACATACGTTTCATTCCGGTCGAGATCGCGCGTGAAATCAGCCCTTTCAAAGATTTGGTCAGCCTGATTCGGCTGGTCGTCTTGTTCCGCAAACAGCGTTATGACATCGTGCATTCCACCACGCCCAAAGCCGGTTTGCTTACGGCAATAGCCGCGAAGATTGCCGGGGTCAAGGTGCGCCTGCACACTTTTACCGGGCAGCCTTGGGTGACCATGAGCGGGGCCAAGAAGAAGCTGCTCAAGCTCTGCGATATGCTCATCGCCAGGCTCAATTCACATACCTTCACCGACAGCGTCAGCCAGCGCGACTTCCTGGTAAGGGAAGGGGTGGTCGCTGCTTCGAGAATTTCAGTGATCGGTTCCGGGTCACTCGCCGGCGTTGATATTCGTCGTTTTGACGCCGCACGGTTTTCGACGTCTGCCAACGACGCAATGCGTCAACAGTTGGGTATTCCAGCGGACGCTAAAGTCTTGCTGTTCGTTGGCAGGGTGACGCCGGAGAAAGGCGTCGGTGAATTGATGCAGGCTTTTTTGAAGCTGCAAGCGCACTACCCAGAGCTTTATCTGGTGCTGGTCGGGCCCTATGAAGCGGACGGCCGCGCCGTGGTCGAGTCTCATTTGACGCCTGCATGTGTTGAGCGGGTGAAAGTGCTGGGCTTGCAAGCTGCGCCTGAGCAGTACATGGCGATCGCCGATCTGTTGTGCTTGCCGAGTTATCGAGAAGGTTTTGGCACCGTGGTGATAGAGGCGGCGGCGATGGGCGTGCCGACGGTAGGCACCGCAATCTACGGTTTAACCGATGCCATTGTGGACGGTGAGACAGGCTTATTGGTCCCCGTGCAGAATGCCGACGCCTTGGCCGAGGCTATTCGATCGCTTTTGGCTGAGCCTGAGCGTCTGAAGGAAATGGCCAGGCACGCCAGGGAGCGGGCTATAAGGGATTTTGATTCAGCACGGTGCTCAGCCTTGTTGATTGAAAAGTACGAAGGATTCAGCTCATGAGTGGCAGTCAGCCGTTATCTTCTTCTCAGCGCGTCCTCGTTACGGGCGCTAGCGGTTTTGTTGGGCGTGCGCTGGTGACGCGATTGCTGGCAAGCAATGACTTTGAGGTCGTCGCGCAGTTTCGCTCCAGCGCCTCTGCGCAGAAGAGCCCGGGAAAAGCCGTTGTCACACCCGCTATCAACAGTGAGACCGACTGGTCGTCGGCGTTGGCTGGGGTGAATGTGGTCGTGCATTGCGCGGCGCGCGTTCATGTCATGAACGAAACCACTGCAGATCCGTTGGCTGCATTCCGCGAGGTCAACGTAGAAGGCACGTTGAAGCTTGCGCGGGAGGCCGCTCGCTCAGGCGTTAGGCGCTTCATTTATCTCAGCTCGATCAAGGTCAACGGCGAGGGTACGGACGGAGCAGCCTTCACTGCCGAAGACGACTGCGGCCCGACCGACCCCTACGGCCTTTCGAAATGGGAGGCTGAAAAAGGACTCATGGAGCTGGCTCAACATTCGGCGATGGACGTCGTCATCGTCAGGCCACCGTTGATTTATGGGCCGGGCGTAAAGGCAAACTTCCTGAAGATGATCCAGTGGGTCGATCGGGGCGTGCCGCTTCCGTTGGCCTTGGTTGATAACCGCAGGAGTTTGGTTGGCCTGGAAAACCTGACCAACTTCCTGATCCATTGCATCGACCATCCGGGTGCAGCGAACCAGGTGTTCCTGATTTCAGATGGAGAGGATCTTTCCACCCCCGCGCTGTTGCGCAACGTTGCGCAGGCACTTGGAAAGCCCTCTCGTCTGCTGCCGTTCCCCGTCACGTTACTCCGTGGGTTCGCTGAACTGCTGGGTAAGCGGGCCGTTGTGGACCGGCTGTGCGGCTCGTTGAGAGTCGACATTGAAAAAAACAGCCGCGTGCTGGGCTGGACGCCTCGATCATCGGTTGCCGAAGAGTTGAAGCGCACTGTTAAAGCTTACCGTGAGCAGGAACCTAGATGAGCCTTTGGTTACTTTTACCCCTGACTGTGATTGTGTCGCTTGTATTGACTGCAGCACTGCGTCGTTACGCACTGGCGACGAGCATGATCGATGTGCCCAATGCCCGTAGTTCGCACACGATACCCACGCCCCGCGGCGGCGGTGTGGCGATCGTCGTCAGCTTTCTCATTGCGCTGGCATGGCTGGGCTATGTGGATGCGATCGACTGGGCTGTTGCTGTGGGCCTGTTCGGTGCCGGCCTGATTGCGGCCCTCGTCGGGTTTCTGGATGACCACGGGCACGTCCCTGCCGGATGGCGGTTGCTCGGGCATTTTGCGGCCGCTGCCTGGGGGCTTTTCTGGCTCAACGGTGCGCCACCGCTGGAGTTTTTCGGCGTTGTTGTTGATTTGGGCGTGATAGGCCACTTGCTGGCGGCCGTTTACCTTGTGTGGTTGTTGAACCTGTACAACTTCATGGATGGGATCGATGGGCTGGCGAGTGTGCAGGCGGTTACCGCATGCCTGGGGGGAGGCCTGCTTTGTTTGCTGGGGGGGCACGTATCGCAACTGTGGCTGTCAGGGTTGATGCTGATGGCAGTGGCGGGCTTTCTGGTCTGGAACTTCCCGCCTGCGAAGATTTTCATGGGGGATGCCGGTAGTGGCTTCCTGGGGATCATGCTGGGCCTTTTCGCGCTCCAGGCAGCGTGGATTTCGCCGGCGTTTTTCTGGAGCTGGATGATATTGCTAGGGGTATTCATCGTTGATGCCACGTGGACGTTGATCCGCCGGCTGTTGCGCGGTGACAAAGTCCATGAAGCCCATCGCAGCCATGCTTACCAGTATGCTTCAAGGCATTATGGGAGCCACCGTACCGTGACCCTCGCTGTGCTGCTGATCAATATAGGGTGGCTGTTGCCCATCGCGTTGTTGGTGGGCTCTGCCCATCTCGACGGTATAGCCGGTCTTGTTCTGGCCTATATTCCCTTGGTGTGTTTGGCGTTAAGGTTCAATGCCGGATTGAAAGAGGCCTGACTAGCTATGGTTCAAGGATACGATAAGATGCGCAGCTGGCTTTTACAGCTAACGCGGCGCCAGAAGCGGCTGCTGCAGCTCTCTACTGACGTAGTGATGATCTGGCTCGCCTTGTGGCTTGCCTTTGTCGTTCGTCTTGGCATCGACGACCTGGCCAATCCGATCGTCGACCACATGTGGCTGTTCCTGTGTGCGCCGGTAGTGTCGATCCCGCTCTTCATTCGCTTCGGGCTGTACCGCGCGGTGATGCGTTATTTTGGTAACGACGCACTGATCGCCATCATCAAGGCGGTCACGCTGTCTGCGCTGATCCTCGGCTTCATCATTTATTGGTCCAGCAACCATCAGAACGTAGTGCCGCGTTCCATCACCTTCAACTACTGGTGGTTGAGCCTGATCATGGTCGGTGGCCTGCGGCTCGCCATGCGCCAGTACTTCCTGGGTGACTGGTTTGCTGCCGCCGTCCAGCACGTCCCGTTCGCTCAACGAGACGATGGCTTGCCACGGGTGGCAATCTACGGGGCCGGCGCCGCCGGTAACCAATTGGCAACGGCGCTGCGCATGGACAAAGCCATGCGGCCGGTGGCATTCATCGACGATGACCCGAGCATTGCCGACCGTGTGATCGCGGGTTTGCAAGTGTATCGCCCAGAGCAACTGCAGCAGTTGATTGACGATACCGGCGCCCAGGAAATCCTGCTGGCACTGCCGTCATCGACCCGCACCCGCCGTCGAGAGATCCTAAACTTCCTCGAAGACTTCCCGCTGCATGTGCGCAGTGTGCCCAGCTTCATCGACCTGGCGAGCGGCAAGGTCAAGGTGGATGATATTCAGGAAGTGGACATTGCCGACCTGTTGGGCCGTGACCCGGTGCCCGCACAAAGCGACCTGCTTGAACGTTGCATCGCTGAACAAACCGTGTTGGTCACCGGTGCCGGTGGCTCGATCGGCTCCGAGCTGTGCAGGCAAATTCTTTCGCAGTCCCCGAAAACGCTGCTGCTGTTCGATCACAGCGAGTTCAACCTCTACAGCATTCTTTCTGAACTGGAACAGCGCATTGCCCGTGAGTCGCTGTCTGTTTGCCTGCTGCCGATCCTGGGTTCGGTACGTAACCAGGCGCAGATGCTCGACATCATGAAAACCTGGCGGGTCGATACGGTTTACCATGCTGCGGCCTATAAGCATGTACCGATGGTCGAGCACAATATCAGCGAAGGCCTGCTGAACAACGTCATTGGTACTTTGCACACCGCGCAAGCAGCATTGCAGGCGGGTGTCGCCAACTTTGTGCTGATTTCGACCGACAAGGCGGTACGCCCGACCAACGTGATGGGCAGTACCAAGCGCCTTGCCGAGATGACCCTGCAGGCCCTGAGCCGCGAGTTGGCGCCCGTACTGTTTGGCGATGGGGGCAATGTTTCGCAGGTCAACAAAACCCGCTTCACCATGGTCCGTTTCGGCAACGTGCTGGGCTCATCGGGCTCGGTAATCCCGCTGTTCCATAAGCAGATCAAGGCCGGCGGCCCGCTGACCGTTACCCATCCGAAAATCACCCGCTACTTCATGACCATTCCCGAAGCCGCGCAGTTGGTGATCCAGGCGGGTTCGATGGGCAAGGGCGGGGATGTGTTCGTACTCGACATGGGCGAGCCAGTGCGGATCGTCGAGTTGGCCGAGAAGATGATCCACCTGTCCGGTTTCAGCGTCCGCTCCGAACGCAACCCCATGGGTGACATCGCTATCGAGTTCACCGGGTTGCGGCCGGGCGAGAAGCTTTACGAAGAGCTGTTGATCGGTGACAACGTGCTAGCGACCCGCCACCCGATGATCATGAGTGCAAGCGAGGACTTCCTCCCTTGGGACGAGCTCAAGGACGCGCTGAACCAGTTGCTGGGCGCGGCCTCTGCAGATGATTTTGTACGGGTGCGTCAGTTGCTGCGTGAAACCGTGATCGGCTATGCCCCGGAAGGGGAAATCGTTGACTGGATTTATCAGCAGCGGCGCTTGGATCTGTAAGCATCCTCTGTGACACAAGGCCGCTCCTTATAGCAGCGGCCTGTTCTACACGATTAGCAGTGCCAGCCATGAGGGCCGCAATGGCCCTCATTAGAGCGGGGCAGCACTACCGCCCAGCGTTAATGTGAACCCCGCAGCACCCCAGGGTTTTCCCCGCCCCCCCAACCCGCGTATCATCCCCTCACACAAATCTGAATATCCCCACGCCTGCTTCAGACCAAAGGTCTTGCGTTCCCAGCGTGCATAGCAGCTTCAGATAACCAGACGATCATCAGTGTCATAAAACGACCTGCCAGATTCATGGCCAGGCCAGGCATGCCGGCTGTCCGACGGATGGGACGGTGCCCGATGAGATTTGAAGGAATAGGTTTTGATTAAGCGTAGAAAGGTTGCAATCGTTGGCTGTTCGTACCGCTTCCCTGGATCTTCCAATGCCAGCTTCTGGCAAAACCTGATGGAGGGGCGCGACCTGGTCACCCAGGTCGACCCTTCTCGGTGGGAGAAATCTGAGTTTCTGCACCCGGACAAGGCCAACCCTGCGACCAGCTACACCTTCGCCGCGGGCACTTTGGGCGACATCAGCGCGTTCGACGCGGGGTTCTTCAATATTTCGCCGCGTGAAGCGGGGATGATGGACCCCCAGCAGCGCATGCTGCTGGAAATGTGCTGGGAAACCTTCGAAAACGCCGGGGTCAAGCCGTCGAGCCTGCGCGGCAGCAACTGTGGCGTGTACCTGGGCATCGCCGGTGTCGAGCAGTCCTACCGGCTGGTCGAAGACCTGGCGTCGATCGATGGTGCAACCGCCACGGGCAACACCATGAGCATTGCCGCCAACCGCCTGTCGTTCTTCTACGACCTGCGTGGGCCGAGCATGGCCATCGACACCGCCTGTTCCTCTTCGCTGGTGGCCTTCCACCAGGCGTGCCAGGCCATCCTCAGCGGTGATGTTGACCAGGCGCTGACCGGCGGCATCAGCCTGCACATGCACCCGTTTGGCTTCATGATCTTTGCCAAGGCGACCATGCTGTCGCGCACCGGGCGCTGCCAGTCATTCGATGAGAATGGCGATGGCTATGCGCGTTCGGAAGGCGGTGGGTTGTTCCTGCTCAAGGACTACGACCAGGCTGTGGCCGATGGCAACACGATTCTGGCCGTGGTCGCGGCCAGTGCGGTGAACACCGACGGGCGCAAGTCCAGCCTGACCCTGCCCAACGCCGAAGCCCAGGCCGCGCTGCTCAAGCAGACCTACGCCAAGGCGGGCATCAGCCCCGACCAGCTCGATTACCTGGAAGCCCATGGTACCGGTACCTCGGTCGGTGACCCGATCGAAACCCGTGCCATCGGCGAAGCACTGGCCCAGGCGCGTGGCAATGGCAACCCGTTGCCGATTGGCTCGGTCAAAAGCAACCTTGGCCACCTGGAAGCCGCGTCCGGTGTGGCGGGCCTGATGAAGGCGCTCAACTGCCTGACCGAACGCACCGTGCCGGCCACCATCGGGGTCAAGGCGCTTAACCCGAATATCGCGTTCGGCGACCTGAACCTGCAGGTGGTCACCGAGCCGCTGCCGCTCAAGCCTGAAGGCCAACTGACGGTCGGCGTTAACTCGTTCGGCTTTGGCGGCGCCAACGCGCACGTCATCCTGCAGAGCCCCGAACCGCAGGCTGCCCCGGCTAAAGCTGCCGAGGCGCGACGCGTACCGTTGCTGCTCAGCGGCAAGACCGAACAAGGCCTGCGCGCCACCGCCGAGCGCTTTGCCGCGTACTTGGCCGCCCACCCGGAGCTGGATTATTACGACGTGGCCTATCAGGCCATGTACCGCCGGGACGCTCACAGCCATCGCCTGCTGCTGGTCAGCGACAATGCCGCCGAAGCCGCCCAGGCCCTGGACGACTATGCCCAGGACCCCACCCTCAGTGAACTGAGCGCGGTGCTCGAAGCCGGCCAGGCACTGGAAGCCGCCTCGGCGCCAGTGTTCGTCTACTCCGGTAACGGCTCGCAGTGGCAAGGCATGGGCCGGGCGATGCTCGGTCAACCGCTGTTTGCTGCTGCGGTGGATGAAGTGGATGCGTTGTTCCAGCCGCTGGCGGGCTATTCGTTGCGCGCCGAGCTGCTGGGTGACAACGGCGAAGGCCGTTATGCCCGCACCGAAATCGCCCAGCCGGCGCTGTTTGCCTTGCAAGTGGCGGTGACCCGCGTGCTGGCCGCCGAAGGCATCCACCCTGTCGCGGTGATCGGCCATAGCGTCGGTGAAGTGGCCGCGGCCTGGGCCAGTGGTGCCCTGAGCCTGGAAGACGCCACCCAAGTGATCTACCACCGCAGCCGCCTGCAAGGGCTGACCCGCGGTACCGGGCAGATGACCGCCGTGGGCCTGTCGGGTGAAGCCGCTGGCGAGCTGATCACTGAACTGAAGCTGGACGGCCGCCTGGTCGTCGCCGGTGAAAACAGTGCCCGTGGCGCCACCCTGGCAGGTGAGGTCGACGCCCTGACGCTGCTGGAAGAAACCCTTGCCGAGCGCCAGGTGTTCGCCCGCCGACTGGACCTGGACTACGCCTTCCACTCGCCAGCAATGAACCCGATTGAACAGGCCGTCATCGACGACCTGGCGCACATTCGCCCGCGCGCCACGCAGATCCCGTTCTACTCCACGGTGGTTGGCGGCGAGCTGGATGGCGAGTGCCTGGGCAATCACTACTGGTGGCAGAACATCCGCTTCCCGGTGCTGTTCCAGGGCGCCTTGGACGCGCTGGTGCGCAACGGCCATAACCTGTTCGTCGAGATCGGCCCGCACGCGATTCTGCGCAGCTACGTCACCGATGTGCTGAACCAGTGCGAGCAGCCTGGCCAGGTGGTCGGCACGCTCAAGCGCAACGACCACAGCCCGCTGCTGCTGGAACGCACCGTGGCCCGCCTGCTGATTGCCGGCGTCGAGCCGCAGTGGGCAACGCGCTTCCCGGTTGCCGGGCGCCAGGTACGCCTGCCGAACTATGCCTGGCAGCGTGATCACTTCAGCTTGCCGGTGAGTGCCGAGTCGCACAGCCCCTTGAACCGCAAGCGCGTGCACCCGTTGCTGGGTTACCCCGTCGTCGACCAGCCGCTGACCTGGGAAAACCGCCTGGACACACAACTGTTCCCGACCCTGGCCGACCACAAAGTGGGCGAGTCGGTGCTGTTCCCCGGTGCCGGTTTCACCGAGTTGGCCCTGGCGGCGGCGCAGTTGCACCAGCCAGGTGAGTTCGTTGACATCGAAGAGCTGGAAATCCACAACCCGCTGCTGCTGAGCAGCGAGGGCAGCAAAAAAGTCCGCGTGCACATCGAAGAGGCCGACGGCACGCTGCGCATCATTTCGCGTAACCTGGCGCAGCATGAAGACTGGGTGCAGCACGTGGTCGCGCGCCTGCCGGGCGAAGCCCGTGGCGTCATGCTGGACACCCGTGCGCCGGCGCTGCCACAGCGCCCGGCGGACTTCAGCGGCGAGCAGCACCTGGCACTGACCTGTGCGGTCGGCCTGAACTACGGCCCGGCCTACCAGACCGTCGCCGCGGCTTGGGTAGAAGAAGAGCGGGTGCTGGCGCAACTGGCCGTCCCTGCCGCCATCGAGCACGAACTGGACGCGCTGCACCTGCACCCGGCGCTGCTGGACGGTGCCTTCCAGCTGATTACCGAACTGCTGGCCAGCCGCCCGGGCCGCAACAACGGGCTGGCCTTCATCCCCGTCAAGCTGGGGCGTATCGCCTTCAGCACGGCAGGTGCTGTGCCGGTGCTGGCCGAAGTACGCCAGCGCAAGCGCACCGCGCATTCGCTGTTGGTTGATTTCACCCTGTTTGATGCCAGCGGCGCTGCCGTGCTGGCGATCAAGGATGCGCGCATGCGCGCCGTGCGCCTGCAGTACGACCGCAGTGGCGATATCAAGCGCCTCGGCCACGTTGGCCTGGCCGCACCGGGCAATGCCGTTGCCGTGCAACGCCACGCCGTGGCCGGTACGCCGGTGGCTGACGCGCTGCACAGCCTGGCCGACGAGCCGGCGCAGTTGCGTTACCTCAATGAAGTCGAACCGCTGCTGGATGTGCTGTGTGCCAGCTTTGTGCTCGACCTGGTCGAGCAGGCCGGTGGCCAGCTGAGCGCCGAACAGGTCGCGCTGTGGTCCCAGGGCCAGGGCGATTACCTGGCGACCCTGCTGCGCCACGCCGAGCAGGACGGCAATGTGCTGCGCAACGCCGATGGCAGCTGGCAGTTGGTCGACAGCGACGAGCGCCCGTCGTCGGAGGCCATCTGGCAGGAACTGTTCCAGAGCTACCCCGAGTACTTCCAGATCATTCATTCGGTGGGGCGTATTGGCCGTCACCTGCCGACCTTGCTGACGGGCGAGCAAACGCTCGAAAGCCTGTTGCCGCGCGAAACCAGCGGCAGCAGCTTGGCGCGCCTGGTGCTCGGTGCGGCCGGCCAGCAGCGCCTGCTTACCGGTATCAGCCAAACCTTGGCCTTGCGCCTTGAGCAACTGCCGGCCGGGCAGCGCCTGCGTGTGCTGGAAATCGGCTTTGGCGGCGCATCGTTTGCCGAGCTGCTGTACGCAGGGCTCGACTTCGACCGCATCGATTATGTCTACGCTGTGGCAGAGCCCGAGCTGCAGCAACGTCTGCATGACGATTGCCCTGCGCTGAGCGTGCTGAGCCTGGAGCAATTGGCCGACGCCGGCCGCTTTGACTGGGCACTGGTGCCGACCGACCTCGCCGCACTTGGCGCAGTGGGCGATGCCTTGCGCCAGGCCAGCGCGCAGCTTAACCCCCATGGCCAACTGGCGCTGCTGGGGCAATACCCGGCGCGTTGGGCTGACTTTGTCTTCGGTGGCGAGCCTGATTGGTGGCTGGCTGGCCCGCAGCACGCGCTTTCGCGTCAGCAGGCTCCGGCCTTCTGGAGCCATGAACTGCAACGCCACGGCCTCGGCCCGCTGCACACCGTCGATGCCTTGCCTGGCAGCGCGTGCGGTAGCTACGTGCTGCTGGCCGACAAGCCTGCGGGCGCTGTGCACGCCTCGGCAGAGGTGCCTGTGCAACACTGGGCGGTGCTTGCCGAAGCCGGGCAGGGCGCTGCCGAGTGCTTGGCCGCGCAACTGCGTGCCCAAGGCCAGCTCGTGAGCCTGCTCCTGCCTGGCGATGCGCAGGCGCTGGCTGCACAGCTCAGCGCATTGGACCAGGCGCCAGCGCATGTGCTGCACCTGGCAGGCTTCGACAGCGCCGCCGGCCTAGACAACCAGGCTGAGCGCTGCCTGCAGGCAGCCGCACTGGTACAGGCCTGCGAGGCCCTGGCACTGGCGCCGCAATGCTGGCTGCTGACCCGTGGCGCTGCCGAACACCTGTACGGCACCGACACCGCCGCCGACGTCGCGGCCATCGCTGACGCGGCGTTCTGGGGCTTTGGCCGCACCCTGGCCAACGAATCGGTCAATTGCCGCATTCGCCTGCTGGACCTGGCCCACGCGGCACCAATCGACCACGTGCTGCCCTCGTTGCTGCACGCCGACAGCGAAACCGAGTTGGCGCTGGATGCCGAAGGCCGCCGCTATGTGCCGCGCCTGCGTGTATTGGCAGACCAGCCCGCCAGCGCCGACAGCGCCGCGCAGTGGGTGTGCCTGGGCTTCGACCTGCCTGGCCAGCTTCGTAACCTGCGTTGGGAGCTGCGCGAGCCGCGCCAACCGGCGGCGGACGAGCTGGACATCGCCGTACGGGCCACCGGCCTGAACTTCCGCGACGTGATGTTCGCCCTCGGCCTGCTGTCTGACGAAGCGATCGAGAACGGCTTCTCTGGCCCAACCCTGGGCTTCGAGTTTGCCGGTGTGGTGCAAGGCAAGGGCGCTGACGTGCTCGGCGATTTCGCCCCGGGCGACCGCGTGGTGGGCTTTGGCCCGTGCAGCTTCGCCAACCGCCTGGTGACCAACGCCAACGCCGTGGCACGCATCCCAGAGGGCATGTCGTTCGAAGCCGCAGCGACCATTCCGAGCACCTTCTTCACCGTGTACTACGCGCTGCACCACCTGGCACGCGTAGAGCCGGGCGAGAAAGTGCTGATCCACGGCGCGGCTGGCGGCGTGGGCATCGCCGCGATCCAGATCGCCAAGTGGCTGGGTGCCGAGATCCACGCCACCGCCGGCAGCGACGAGAAGCGCGACTTCCTGCGCCTGCTGGGCGTGGACAACGTCTACGACTCGCGTTCGCTGGCCTATGCCGACCAGGTACTGGCCGCAACCGGCGGGCGTGGCGTCGATGTGGTGCTCAACTCGCTGGCGGGCGAGGCGATCAACCGCAACCTGCGTGTGCTGAAGCCGTTTGGCCGTTTCCTCGAACTGGGCAAGCGCGACTTCTACCAGAACACCCGTATCGGCTTGCGCCCGTTCCGCAACAACATCAGCTACTTCGGCATCGACGCCGACCAGCTGATGAGCGAACGCCCGCAACTGACCCGTCGCCTGTTCGCCGAAATGATGGCGCTGTTTGCCCAAGGCATCCTGCACCCGCTGCCATTCCGCGAGTTCGACGCCAACCAGGTGGTCGAAGCCTACCGCTACATGCAGCAGGCGCGGCAGATCGGCAAGGTGGTGATCACCTACGCCAACCCGATCGAACGCACGGTCGACACCCGCGAACAACCGCTGCGTAACGTGCAACTGGCAGCCGATGCCAGTTACCTGGTCACCGGTGGCCTGGGTGGCTTCGGCCTGCGCACCGCGCAATGGTTGATCGACAAGGGCGCCCGCCACCTGGTGCTGCTGGGCCGCCGTGGCCCGGCCAGTGCCGAGGCCCAGCCGCAGCTGGCGCTGTGGCAGGCTCAAGGTATCGATGTACAGGCAGTGGCTTGCGATATCACGGATGCCGGCCAGCTGCGCGCGGTGTTCGAGCGCATCGCAGCCAGCCCATGGCCGCTGCGAGGCCTGGTGCATGCCGCGACAGTGATCGACGACAGCCTGATCCGCAACCTCGATGGCGACCAGCTGCGTCGCGTGCTTGAGCCCAAGGCCAAGGGCGCGCAGTACCTGCATGAACTGACCCAAGCGTTGCCGCTGGACTTCTTCGTGATGTTCTCGTCGGCCACCACCCTGTTCGGCAACCCCGGCCAGGCTAACTACGTCGCCGCCAACCACTGGCTCGAAGCCTTGGCGCGCCACCGTCGTGCCCAAGGGCTGGCGGCCACCGCAGTGCTGTGGGGCGCGATTGACGACGTCGGCTTCCTGGCCCGCAACAGCCAGATCAAGGATGCCCTGCAAAGCCGCATGGGCGGTGCTGCCCTGCGCGCCGAGGCGGCCCTGGCCCAGCTCGAAGCCATGCTGCTGAGCGGTGACAACGGCCAAGGCGTGCTCGAACTGGACTTCAAAGCCCTGTCGCGCTTCCTGCCGACCGCCACCTCGCCACGCTTCAGCGAACTGGCCCGTGCCCACGGCGGTGACCAGGAAGACGACAACGGCGGTGAAGACATCCAGCGCATGCTGGCCGAGCTTGACGATGCCGAATTGCTCGAGCGCTTTGCCGAGATGCTCAAGCACGAGGTGTGTGAGATTCTGCGCCTGCCGCCCGCGCGCCTGGATGCACAACGCCCGCTGCAGGAACTGGGGCTGGACTCGCTGATGAGTGTCGAGCTGGTGGTGGCCTTGGAAGAGCGCTTCGGCATTCGCTTGCCGGTCATGGAACTCAGTGACAGTTCCAGCATCGATAAGCTCAGCGTGCGCTTGCTTGAGCTGTTGCGCGGTGAAGCCAGCACTGGCGAAGACCAGCTGGCGCAAAACGTGCTCGCCCGTCATGGCAGCGAACTCAGCGCCGAACAAGTGGCTGAACTGAATGCAGAACTGGCCGAGACCAGTGTGGCACCTAACCGATTGATTGACTAAGAGCTCAGATGACAGCCAAAACCCCGACCGGCCTTGGTGGCGACGCCAAGCAACGCCTGATCCAGCAAGCCCTTGCGCGGCGCCGTAACACAGGCGCCGAAGGCGCGGAAGGTGCCACCCTGGAGCAGGTGCAGCAGGCTGCATTGAAGGTGCCTGAAGCGTTTTACCGTTTCGACCAGCACCCGGGTTACCAGCACCTGCGGGTGATGCAACAAACCGCGCAGCGGCTGGGGCTGAGCAACCCGTTTTTCCGCCTGCACCAAGGCACCGCCGGCGCGCAGACCCAGATTGGCGAGCGCGAGTACCTGAACTTCGCCAGTTACAACTACCTGGGGTATTCCGGCCACCCCAGCGTTGCCGAGGCAGCCAAGGCGGCGATCGACCGCTACGGCACCTCGGTGTCTGCCAGCCGCCCGGTCTCGGGTGATCGCCCGCTGCACCGTGAGCTGGAGCAGGGGTTGGCCAGGCTGTACGAGGTGGACGACGCCGTGGTGATGGTCAGCGGCCATGCCACCAACGTCACCACTATCGGCTACCTGTTCGGGCCGCGCGACCTGGTGGTGCATGACGAGCTGATTCACAACAGCGTCCTGCAGGGCATTCAGTTGTCCGGTGCACGGCGTTTGAGCTTTGCGCATAACGACTGGCAGGCGCTGGACCGCCTGTTGAGCGAGCAGCGCCAGCACTTCGAGCGGGTGCTGGTGGTGGTCGAAGGCATCTACAGCATGGACGGCGACTACCCTGAGCTGCCCCGCTTCGTCGACATCAAGCGCAAGCACAAAGCGTTTCTGATGGTGGATGAAGCGCATTCGCTGGGCGTGATGGGGGCTACGGGTAAAGGTATCCGTGAGCACTTTGGCCTGGCGGGTGATGACGTCGACATCTGGATGGGCACCTTGAGCAAGACCTTGGCCAGTTGCGGCGGATATATCGCTGGCAGCACGGCGCTGATCGAGCACCTCAAGTTTCTGGCGCCGGGCTTTTTGTACAGCGTCGGTATGCCGCCGGCGGTCGCAGCGTCGGCCTTGGCAGCGTTGCAGCTGCTGGCGGCGGATAACGGGCGGGTTGCCCAGGTGCAGGCGCGGGGCGAGTTGTTCTTGCGCCTGGCGCGTGAAGCGGGCTTGGACACCGCCACCAGCACGGGGCTTGCGGTGATCCCGGTGATTACCGGCAGTTCGTTCAAGGCGGGGCGGTTGTCCAGTGCGTTGTTCGAGCGGGGCATCAATGCCCAGCCGATCGTCTACCCGGCCGTGCCAGAGCAGGCGGCGCGGGTGCGCTTCTTTGTCTCGTGCGAGCATACGCCCGAGCAGATCCAGCACACGGTGGCGGTGGTCGCTGAAGAGATGGCGCGGCTGGGGTGATGGGGTAAGGCCTGAGGGGCTGCTTGGCAGCCCTTGTGGCGTGCCATCAATGGGCCATCAATGATAGCTGGAATCTGGCCACTGCAAAGCGGCTAGTCATATTAAATCGAAGCAAGAAAAGCCGAACTTACTTCGAGCGCTCTAGTGTTAAACATCTAAATAATTCCTCTTTAAAACGACGCAAAAAAGTGTCTGTGTAAAGTTTGCGTAACGCCTGCAACTTTAAAAAATACGACTATCGTGATCATTAACCGGGCCACCCCCTGGGCCCGTCGTGTATCCGATGGAGTACTTATGAGCAGAGTGACTCTTGCTGCTGTTGTATCGGCGTGCGTCTGCGCCGTGCCAACCGTTTGCGATGCGACTTCTCACACTGCACCGGCTTTTGCGTTTGGCTTACAGGGAAGCTACACCGAGCAGGAATTCACCGGGCACGGTAAAACCGACACGGAACATATGCCAGAAGGCGGCGCATTCATTAACTTCGGCAATAAAATGACGTCAACCGACGGGTTCATTTATCAGGCAGAACTCAGCGGCCTCTATAGCAAGCACCAGAACCAGAAGGTCAAGGACGCGCAGGCCGACCTCGACCTGGGCTGGCGTATTACGCTGGCTGAGCGCCATTCCGTCGACCTGCTGGTGGGCGGCGGTTACAAATGGAACCGCCTGCAGCCGAACAACCGCAAGTACGACATCGACCTCACCAACCGCACGCCTTTTGCCAAGGTGGCGCTGGGTTACAACTACCGGTTCGACACCGCGACCCTACGTTTCGAAGCCGGCATGCGTAAGCTGATCAATGGTGATTCGCAATTGGAGATCCATGGCATCAGCAACGAGAAAGTGGACTTGAAAGATGGCACTCATCCGTTTGCTGAAATGAGCCTGCTGTTCAATCAGGACGGGATGATACCGGTGATTGCCTCGTTGTATTACAGCCGCTTTGAATATGAGTTGGACGGGCAGTTTGCAATGACCCCAACGGATACTCAGGTGCAGGATGAATACGGTATAAAACTTGGCGTCAGTTTTTAATCTTGCACACGCAAGGGTTTTGCAATAATTAATGAAGTGACCCTGAGCCAACCGCCAGGCGCAATCCTTGTAGGAGCAGCCTTGCGCTGCGAAGAGGCCGGTGCCAGCACAATCGATCTTCGCTGCTGCCACTGGCGTCTTCGCAGCACAAGGCTGCTCCTACAGGTGTCTGTGCTGACCGAAGGAATAACTGAACACACGCAAGGGCTTTCGCCAGGCGCAGTCCCTTGTAGGAGCAGCCTTGTGCTGCGAAGAGGCCGGTGCCAGCACAATCAATTTTCGCTGCTGCCACTGGCCTCTTCGCAGCACAAGGCTGCTCCTACAGGTCGGTGCTAAGCGAAGGAATAACTGAGCGCACGCAAGGGCTTTCGCCTGGCGCAGTCCCTTGTAGGAGTAGCCTTGCGCTGCGAAGAGGCCGGTGCCAGCACAATCAATTTTCGTTGCTGCCACTGGCGTCTTCGCAGCACAAGGCTGCTCCTACGGGTCGGTGCTGACCGACGGGATAACTGCCTCAAATATGCGGCGGCTCATAGGCATTCAGCTGCTCCACAAACCGCCAATGGCTCTTCTTGTCAAAACCCATCCAGCGCTTCAGGCGGATGTCCCAGCGCATGTGATGGTTGGCAATCCACGGCAGGGCAAACAGGTGCGCCCCGCGCCAAGGGATGAACGGGTTGCGCCGCAAGCTGGCGTAAATTTCTACCCGGTGGCTGGCCTGGTGGCTGGCGCAGCGGGCATGGAAGCCGGATGTATCGGCCACCACCAGGGTATTGGCAGGCACCGCAAAGCGGCGCGGCTGCGGCAGGCCCAGGGCGGCGAGGTCGGGGGTGTCGATACGGAACGAGCCCTCGCGGTGCATCTGCTCGGTCGAGCGGGCAGCGCCCAGGCTTTGCTGATACTCCCACGCCAGGCGCTCGGGCGTCAGGCGGTGCGACCCCGGCACATAACTGAACGGCCCCTGGTCGTCGGCCACGTCATCCAGGAATAACCACGCCTTGGCGGTGGGGTGGAAGGTGTCTGCGTGCAGGCGAGTTTGCGGGTCTTGGTCGGCATTGGCAGCATCGATGATGATCGACTGCAGCTGATAGGTAATGCCGCCCGTGTTGGACGATGCATAGGCAATCAGGTCCCGTACCCCACGGTCCGCCACAAACGCCGCACTGGCCGGGTTGCTGGCCAGCACATCCTGATCAAGGCTGACCCGGCGGGTAACCGCACGCCCTTGGCGCATCTCCCAACCCGTGCTGCGCAAGGCACCCAATTCGGCGCGCAACGCCGCGAACTGGTCAGCGGGCAGGGCGTTTTCGCGGATGAAAAACCCGTTTTCTTCAAAATGCGCACGCTCGCCGGCATCCAGGCGCGAGGCCAGGGCCTGGCGACGGTAGCTGGCCATGGCCATCGCCAATTGGCGACGCTGCACATGCAGGCCAAGCGCATTGAGCCGCGCACTGCCGAGCACCGGGTTGTTCTCGAACGATTTCGCGTGGGTGGCCAGTTGCATGCAATGCCAGGGGAGCGCCGCATAGCGGCCGATGTCCTTGATCGATACGGGCATGTTTTAGTCCTTTGATGGGGCCAGTGGCCGGCCGCAGCCGAGCATGGTCCGGGAGTAATTGAGCAGCGGCGCCACGCGCCGGTGTTCGGCCAACCGCGCAGGGCGCGGCATCGACAGGCAAGCGAGGGCGTGCCAGGCATCGCAGGGCAAGTCTTGCTGAACGTCGGCATAGCTCGCATAGCGCATCAGGGCGCCGGCTACCAACTGGTCCAGGGTCAGGCGCCGGGTGCGGCGCGGCAGCGGCTGGTGGTCGTGGGTCAACCCCCAGCCGGCGTAGAACGGTGTGCCGTAGGTCACCACCGGCACGCCGCGCAGCAGCGCTTCGAAGCCAGCGGTGGAGCTCAAGGTGTGCAGCGCATCGACCTGGCCGTAGAGGCTGGCGATATCGACACCGCCCAACACTTGGTCAGCCAGGCCCGTCAGTAGCGCCGGGGCAACTTGGCCCTGGCGCTTGCCGGCCTCGACGTCCGGGTGGGGTTTGTAGATGATCCAGGCGTCCGGCAACTGCGCGCGCACCCGTTGCAGCAGGCGCAGGTTGCAGCCTGCGCCGCCGCCACTGCACAGCGCCGAAGCGTCATCTTCGACCTGGCCCACCACCAGCACACGTGCTTGGCCCGGCTGGCCCAGCAACGGCGGAATCGGCCCGCTGCGCAGGTTGAACTTGCTGGTGCCGCTGGCGACGATCTGCGCCCTTAACTGCGCGGCTTCGGCCAGGCTGGCGTCGTCGAAGTCGGTATTGAGCAGCAGCCATTCCAGGTCACTGTCCGACGCGGCGTCATAGTGAATACCGCCACGGTCCAGCACCAACGACAGGGCCGGGCTGTTACTCACCCCCAACCCCGTGGACCGCATGAAGCCGTCCTCGACCCGCCAGATCGGCACCCCCTGCTGGCGGGCGCGTTCTGCCAGGCTGGCGGGCTCCCGCGCCGCCCACACCAGCAGCCGGCCGTTTTCTGCCGCCACCTGCTGCACCAGTTGCGGGCTATCCACGGTAAAGCGCAGCTGGCCCCAGCGGCTGGCAAAGAAGCGGCGAATGTTGTGCTGCTTGTGGCGCTTGACCCCCAGCACTGTGGTAGGCCCGGCAAATTCAGTGTCGCGTGCCTTTTTGCGCGCCAGCTGGCGAGCGACGGTCAGCGCATCGGTCAGCTGGCCGGTGAGCGGGTCGACATAGCGGCAATAACGGATGTACGCCGCCGCCACCAATTGCTCCAGGCTCGGCCGCGCCTGGCGACGGGGGATGGGCATGCGGTCGTCGGTCAGGCCCCAGCCAGCGTAAAACGGCAGCCCGAAGCAGGTCACCGCCACGCCCTGAATCAACGCCTCGAGCCCAGCCTGGCTGGTGCCCACATACACCCGCTGCGCCCGCTTGGCCAGCGACGCCCACGCCACTGGCCGTGCCTCCAGCGGCACGCCCCGGGCTTGCGCGGCGGCCAGCAGGCAGCTGGGTTTCTGCCCGCCCAGGCAGTCCGGGTGAATACGCACCCGCACATCGGCATCAGGGTGCTCGGCCAAGGCGACATCGAGCATGCGCACGTAGTCCGCTTCGCACAAACCGCCACCGGGGATCGAATAGTCGCCCGCCGTCTGGTCAACCACCAGCACCAGCGGCCGCTCACGGCCCAGCGGGTCGTCTGCGGGCAGGTCCTGGGCATTGTTGTACTTGCCGATGCCCGTGCTGCGCATCAGCGAGATCAGCGCGTGCGCGCATTCCAGCTCGTGCTCGGTCAGCGCCTCGGGCTGTTGCAGGATGTTCTCGAGCAGCGAAGGCCGGTCTGCCAGGTAGTGAATACCTATCGGGTCAACCACCATCGACATCGGCGTGTCGCCTTCGATGCCCAGCGACGAAGACCGTAAAAAACCGTCCTCTAGCGCGATATAAGGCAGCCCCCAGCGCTGGCACAACACGCGCGCCTGCGCAGAAGACTGTTTGTAGCCGATACCGGCAATCGCCTTGAGCCCCTTCGGCGCCTTGCTACCCCGGCGCCAGAGCCAGAAGGGCGGGCCCTCGGGCCCAAGAAACTGCGGCAGGTGCAACACCTTCCAGGCAACCCACTGCGACATGATGCCGACCCAACCCGGGCCGTCCACCAGTGCTTGCAAGGCCACTGCTGCCGGCGCTTCAATACGGTTCATGGCACCCCCCGCCACATGCCACGCACCGGCGGGAACGGCACCCAACGCTTGCGGCGCAGGGCAAAGCCATTGTGCAGGTACAGCCGTTTGGCCCGTGGGTTGTTCAGCGGCACTTCCAGTTCGACCTGGGTAAAGCCCAGCTTGGCCGCATGCGCACAGCACGCCTGCACCAACGCCGATCCCATGCCTTGCTGGCGAGCTGCCTTGCTCACGCGCAGCCCATACAACAAGAACGGGTAACGCCACTCGCGCAGTTCGCTCAGGCAAAACCCGGCAAAGCGCACCCAGCCACTGATTAGCCCGAACTCGCGAATGAACGGCCGCCAGTGCAACGCAAATGGCCCACGCCCGTCATGCTTCAAGGCGGCAAAGCCCAGCGCCTGCTCGCCCTCGAAGGCCAGCAGCACGCGGTCCCAGTGGATGGCCCCGCCCAGCAGGCGATAGCGGCAAGTAGGGTTACCAATCAGAAACGCCAGCGAACCGCGCCCCTGGGTCAGCAACTGAGCCAAGGCAGGGTCTGCGGCACGCTCCGGCGCCAGGTCCGATCCCAGAACAATGCGCACCACGTTTTCAGGCTACCCCAGCCACTGCACTGTGCGGCGCCTGGCCCTGTGCGGGCGCCTGGGCGTGTGCCAGCAGTGCGCTGGACAGCTTGTGTACAGCGATGGGGCACGCTTGGCTGCCAGGCTGGCGCCGGTTGGACCAGATCAGGTAGTCAGTGTCGCCGGCCGGCGCGCCGACTGCCTGGTAAACCTCGGGCAGGATCGGTACATGGTCACCAAAGAAGCACAGCAGCGCCTCGTTCGGCTGGCTCAGTAACGTTTCGCGCAGCATGCCAAGCATGCGATCGGCATTGCCGATATGCCGCAGGTAAGGCGCCAGGTCTTGCATGCCCGGTTGCAGCGGGCGGTCGAACCAGGCCGGCAGCTCGTGCTCGGCCACGCTTTCCAGGTGCAGCGGCCCGTGGTTTTCCATGGTGACCGCGTGGATGAACAACGGCTGAGTACGCCCAGGCGCCTCCAGCAGTTCGCGAATCTTCTGCGCCACCGCGCAATCGCCAATGAACGGCCCAGCCTTTTGCGACGGGTTGAACGCGCGCACATCGATGAACTCATCGAAGCCCAACGCCGGCAGCACTTTATTGCGGCCGTAGAACCCACCGTCATACGGGTGAATGCACACCGTGCGGTAGCCCAGCGCCTTCAGCCGCGAAGCGATGCTAGGCAAGCCCCGGCGCGCCAGTACGCGATAAGGGTTGAAACGGTGCACGCCAAGCCGCTCGGAGGGGATGCCCGTGAGGTAGGCGAATTCGGTACGCACCGTGTTGGCCCCCCACGCCGCCACCTGCAGCTTGCCCCGCGCGAGCGCCTGGCTGGCCAGCACGTCATACTCGCCCAGCACCTCAGCCCGCACGCCAGGCCACAAGCCACGCACATCAAAGAACGACTCGCTCTGCACCGACACCAAGTCCGCCAGCCCATTCCCCGTGGGAGCGGCTTTACCCGCGAATGCGCCAGCCGACCTAGCACTACCCTCACAAGCAAACGGCGACCCCAACCCAGCCTGATCAACCGGCGCCCGCGCCGCCCAAAAATACCGCCACAAACTAGCCGCCAACCCCCAGCCCCGCACATCGCGCTCGGCATCAAAGCTCGGCACCACCCGACGATGCCCCAACCGCAGCAACCCCAGGCCAATCACCACCGGCAGCAACGCCTCAACCCACGCCCCCGGCACCTCGAAGCGCAAGCCCGCCCACAGGTAAACCAGAAACCCGACCGCCAGCACTGCCGCCTTGCCAAACCCAAAGAACGGCAAATACAACCGCGGAAACTTCACCGCATCACTGAAGTACTCGAAATCCGCACACACAAACGGTTCGCGCAGCGAGTGGTACTTCGAGTTGCTCACCAGCACGATCAGCACCCACAGCAACAGCAGGTTCACGCCACTGAACAGTGGCCGCGCGGTCAGCGCATACAGCAACCCAAACCCCACGCACCACAACCCCACATGCAGCATCCAGCAGTCAGCCGGGCGGCGCAGGGCAGGGCGGGGTATCAACAAGCGTTCGACCAGCACGGTCAGCATCAGGCCGATCAACGCAACCGGCAGCAGAGAAACATCAATCACTGTACTTCAGCCCACGCAGGATCATCGAAGAAAGCCACTGCGGGATCAGCCCCAGCAGCCAGGTGCCCAGGTTGAGCGGGAACGGAAAACTGATACGCGCCTGGTTAGCAGCCAGCCCACGCTTGATGCGCTTGGCCGCTTTTTCGGCGGTCCACAAAAACGGCTTAGGCCCCGGCATTTCGAAGCACATCTTCGATTCCACGTAGCCCGGCACGATCACATTCACCTTCACCCCTTCCGGCGCCAGCCAATCGCGGATCGCTTCGCCATACACCCGAATCGCCGCCTTGCTGGCACTGTAGGTAGGCGTCACCGGCAGCCCACGCCAGCCCGCCAGCGAGCTGAACAGCGCAATCTGCCCATGGCCCCGGCTGCGCATGGCCGGCAGCGCTGCTTCCACAGTGGCCAGCGCCGCCATCACATTCACCTCGAGCAACGCCCGGCTGTCGTCCCAGCACTCGGCCTCGCCATTGGCGCCCACTGCCGTGTTGAGCCCGGCACCGACCAGCACCAAGTCTGGCTGATGCGCCTCGCTGACCCGCCGCACCATCGCCCGCAGGCCATCCAGGTCGCGCACGTCGATGGCTTCCAGCAGTACCTCGGCGCCCAAGGCGCGGCACTGCTCGGCCATCTCATCCAGGCGGTCCAGGCGCCGGCCTTGCAGAATCAGCGTCACGCCCGGCGCGGCATAGGCAGGCGCCAGCGCGCCGCCGATGCCGCCGGTGGCGCCGGTGATGAGGATGCAGCGGGGTGAAGCGGTGTGGTTCATAGGTATTTTTCGATTCTTGAAGTTTTCGCCATCAGCACTTCGAGGCAATTGGTGACCGCCATGTCGATGCCGCAGCCGGTGTAGAAACCGCCGTTGACCTGGGTGGTGTGGATGACTGTGTTGCGAAAACGATGAAAGAGCTTGATGTCTGGCATGTCCGGGGATTGCCAGAAATCGGCCAGCGCGCCTTGGTGAGTCAGGCCGGGCATGGCGTAGATTGGGTCGGCCAGCGTGATGGTTGGGCGGCCGTGGAGGATGGCTGATGCGCCGGCGGTGCTGTTGATGGTAATCATGCCGGTGATGTGAGAGAGCAATGTCGGCATGTGCCCGCTCTCCATGAATACGACGCGGTCTACCACATCGTACTCGCGCGCCAGCGCTTCGGTGACCTTGCGGTAGTTGACTAGCCCCGGTGTCAACGGGTGGTTTTTGATCAACAGGCGTGCGTTGAACGGCGCGTTCAGCGAAAACGAGTCGATCACATGCCTGATGACCTGGGTCATGTTGGAGAATGGCGAGTGATCGCGAATCTGCGCATCACTGTCCAGTTGCAGCGGTAGTAAGAACGTTGGTTGGCGCTCACGGGCAACATCGGCCACGAGTGCGTCGTCGCGGCTGCGAGCGAGCAAAAGACGCAAGCCCTGGCGAATGAACCCCGCGTATTCCACTGCAGCGTTAAACGGCGCGTGGGTCTGGTATTTCGGGTAGAACAGCGGGTTCAACGCTCCGCTGGCGTGATACAGCACGTCGTGTGCCGCGCGGGCGGCAAAAGACAGCTTGAACGCGTTGCCGTTCTGGTAGCGGGGGATGTACTTGCCCACTTCGCGGTACCAGTCGGGGTCCCTTGGCAAGCGCGAGTTGTTATTGACGCCATCGCGCTCCAGGGTGATCCAGTACGGGCGGAAGTAGCCTTCCTCGAACACGTGCACACGAATGCCCTGCAACCGGGCCAGCTTCACTGCGGTGCGGTGCACGGGGCGGCAATCGCCGAACAGCACCAGGTCGGTGATGTCGAGCTGGCGAAAGACATGGGAATACCAAGCATCCAGGTCTTCAGCCTTTTGCGGGCAACTCATGTTTGGGCCATCAGCACCGTAAAGTTCGTCACCGACATTGAAACGTACACTGTGCACAGTTTGGCCAATGTCACGCAGCCCTTTCGCCAGGCGGCTGAAGAAAGGCGAACTGACACCCTGCAGGAACAGAAAATTGTGCGTAGGGATGCGCAGCAGTGGACCACGCGTCGCCCTCGTATTCAGCCGGTCGGGCGCTTCATGCCCAACAAACTGCTCAAGCGTCGTTTCAAGTCCTGCCATCTGGAGATTGCTCCGAGCTGCGGTAGCCCATGCCAATGTTGTAATTCGTAGAGAGTCTGTTCAGCAGTGGTAAAACGATTGGTGATGCGACTGACATAGGTGGGGTAGAGCAAAAGTGTTCCCGCTACCAGTTGATCAAGTGTCAATTTTCGCGACCTTCGCGCTTGAACCTGCGGTTCCAGTTCACGATCGTCGGTTAGCCCCCAGCCGGCATAGAACGGCTGCCCGTAGGTCGTTACAGGTACGCCGCGCAACAGCGCTTCGAAACCCGACTGCGACGTCAGTACATGCAATTCGTCAACCACTTCCAGCAACTGCTGCAGCGGCGTGTTGCCAATCACCTCATTGCACCAGTGAACTGTTTGCGCTTCGTCATCGCCCTCGGGTCGTGTGCCGGCGAGTACCTCTGGGTGCGGCTTGTACAGCACCCAGGCTAAGGGATTGGCCTCACGCACTGCACGTAGCAGTTGGAGGTTGCTGCGAATGCGCGCGCTGCCGTAGCGAATGGAGGCATCTCCCTCGACCTGGCCGGTGACGAGAATGACGCGTTGCGCCGCTGGAGGACGCTGCCAGGCAGTACCGGGTAGATTGAATCGCCCCTGGTTTCGTAGACACCTCCAAGCCTCATAATGAGGCCCAAATAGGAGGTGCCATGAGTCGTCAGCGTTACCCCGAAGAATTCAAGATCGAAGCGGTCAAG
>NZ_JABWRW010000025.1:0-82650 GCF_014269095.1 Pseudomonas sp. SWRI50
TCATTACTACAACCATGACCGCATCAAGCTAAGGCTTAACGGCCTGAGCCCTGTTGATTACAGGGCTCAGGCTGCTAGCTGAAACTGTCCAACTTTCTGGGGGCAGTCCAGTCCTGTGGGAGCGGGCTTGCCCCGCGAAGAGGCCGGATCAGTCAATCGACCAGCTGCGCCTCGCGCAACGCCCCCAACGCCTCCAGCCAACGCGGCTGCTGGCGATAATCGGTGCGCGCAAAGCCCTGCCCCTGCATCCGTGCAATGCGCGGCGAAGGCTTGACCTTCAGCCGCTGCGCCGCACTCAATGCCAGCTCTGCCGCCGCCCGGTCGTTGCACACCAGGCCCATGTCGCAGCCAGCACTCAACGCTGCTTCGATGCGGTTGGCCGCATCCCCGACCACGTGCGCACCGGCCATGGACAGGTCGTCACTGAAAATCACCCCGTCAAAGCCCAGCTCACCTCGCAGGATGTCCTGCAACCAACGCCGCGAGAAGCCGGCCGGCTGGTTATCGACCTGCGGGTAGATCACGTGGGCCGGCATCACCGCTGCCAGCTGGCCGCTGAGCCGGGTGAAGGGCACCAGGTCCGCCTGACGCAACTGTTCAAGGCTGCGCTCGTCCGTGGGAATGGCCACGTGCGAGTCAGCCTCGGCCCAGCCGTGCCCCGGGAAGTGCTTGCCGCAGGCCGCCATACCCGCAGCGTTCATGCCGCGAATGAAGGCCGCCGCCAGCTGCGTGGCGCGCTGTGGGTCACCCTCGAAGGCGCGGCTGCCGACCACCGCACTGCGCTGGTGGTCCAGGTCGAGCACGGGGGCGAAGCTCAGGTCCAGGCCTACCGCCAGCACCTCGGTGGCCATCAACCATCCGCACTGCTCCGCCAGGTAATCGGCGTTGTCGTTGTCGGCCAATGCACGCATGGCCGGCAGGCGCACGAAGCCTTGGCGCAGCCGCTGCACACGCCCGCCCTCTTGGTCGACGGCCAGGATCAAGTCCGGGCGAATCGCGCGAATGGACGCGCACAGTTCGCGCACCTGGCGCGGGCTGTCGATATTGCGGGCAAAGATGATCAAGCCGGCCACTTCAGGTTGGCGCAGCAGGTGACGGTCTTCGGCGGTCAGCCATTTACCGGCGATGTCCACCATCAAGGAGCCTTGCAGGCTGACGGTCATGGGAAATCCTTCATTGAAGACTTAAAGAAGCCCACTGGGGGCAAGCCGCCTCTTCGATGCGCACCCGGCAATGGGCCGGCACGCGGTCGAACAGGCCAAGCAAATCGGTGTTGTGCAGGCGTATGCAGCCATGGGACAGCGGCACGCCCAAAGGTTCGGTCTCAGGTGTGCCATGCAAGTAGATATAGCGGCGGAACGTGTCGACGGCGCCGAGGCGGTTGACGCCCGGCTCGCAGCCGCTGAGCCAGAGTATGCGGGTGAGGACCCAGTCCCGCCCGGGAAACCGCGCCTGCAGCTCAGGCGACCAGACCTCACCGGTCCAGCGCCGCCCACGCAACACTGCGTTCAGCGGCAGGCCCGCGCCAATCTTCGCCCGTACCTGATGCAGGCCACGCGGCGTGCAGCCCGAACCCTTGCGCTCGCCGGCGCCGTTACGCGCCGTGGACACCGCCAGGCGCAGGCACAAGCGGCCCTGGGCGAACCCATAGAGGCATTGGTCGGCAAGGGAGATGTGCAATAGATCGAGATCGGGCATGGGCGCTAGCTTAGCCGAAGCGCCCTGCCCCGCCCAGCCTTCAGGCCTTGGCGGTGGCTGTGCTGCTGGTCTTGCTGCGCGGGCGCAGTTGGGCGGCTGCCATGGCTTCGTCGGTGACCCCGCTGTCGGCACGCATGCCTGCTGCCAGGAACGGCACCATCAGGCGCATGACCTGTTCGATCGAGGTATTGATGCCAAAATCGGTTTCGGCGATGGCGCGCAACGCCTTGATGCCGGACATGCTGAACGCTGCGGCGCCGAGCATGAAGTGCACGCGCCAGAACAGCTCCAGCGGCGGAACCCGTGGCGCGGCTTCGTTGACCAGCAGCATGTAGCGGCGGAACACCTTGCCGTACATGTCTTCCAGGTAACGCCGCAGGTGCCCCTGGCTCTGGCTGAAAGCCAGCCCCAGCAGGCGCATGAAGATAGACAGGTCATTGTTGCTGCGCGGCTGCACGGCCAGGGCCTGCTCGACGAGCATTTCGAGCAGCTCCTCGAGGCTGGGCTTTTGCTCCGGGCGCGCCTGGCGACGCTCGAGTTCACGTTCGAGGCTGGCACAGAAAGGGCCGAGGAAACGCGAGAAGACCGCCTGGATAAGGGCCTTTTTGGAACCGAAGTGGTAGTTGACCGCCGCCAGGTTCACCCCGGCCTTGCTGGTGATCAACCGCAACGAGGTTTCAGCGAAGCCTCTTTCCGCGAACAGCTGCTCGGCAGCATCGAGAATGCGTTCAACGGTTTCCGATTGGGCCATGATTATTCCGCCAGACAAACAGGTGTTTGAAACATACGTTTCAGGCCTGCGTCTGTCAAGGCTCGGTGACTGGGTGGTCGCCATTTAAAAACGCCAATCATCGCGCTGCAAGCGCCATTCTCGCTGTTTCTTCGTACAGGGTGCTTGCAGCTCATCCAGTACTGTATATAATCCCAGTCACTGTATAAAAAGACAGAGCGCTCACCATGTTGAAACTGACGCCACGCCAAGCTGAAATTCTCGCGTTCATCAAACGTTGCCTTGAAGACAACGGCTTTCCACCGACACGCGCTGAAATCGCTCAGGAGCTGGGCTTCAAATCGCCCAACGCCGCCGAAGAGCACCTGAAGGCCCTTGCTCGCAAAGGCGCCATCGAGATGACCCCCGGCGCATCCCGCGGCATCCGTATCCCCGGGTTCGAGGCCAAGGCCGACGAAAGCGGCCTGCCGATCATCGGCCGGGTCGCAGCGGGCGCACCGATCCTCGCTGAGCAGCACATCGAGCAATCCTGCAACATCAACCCTGCCTTCTTCCACCCTCGCGCCGACTATCTGCTCCGCGTGCACGGCATGAGCATGAAGGATGTCGGCATCTTCGACGGTGACCTGCTGGCAGTGCACACCTGCCGCGAAGCCCGCAATGGCCAGATCGTCGTCGCCCGCATCGGTGACGAAGTGACCGTCAAGCGCTTCAAGCGCGAAGGCACCAAGGTCTGGCTGGTTGCCGAAAACCCCGAATTCGCCCCCATCGAAGTCGACCTGAAAGAACAGGAGCTGGTGATCGAGGGCTTGAGCGTCGGCGTCATACGCCGCTGATCCAGGAGGCGCCATGCAGCAGTTCATTCACGCACCCGAGCAAGCCCAGTTGCCATTGTTCGAAGCATTCCTTGCCCAGCCCATTCTGCCGGGCCTGAAGGCCAGCGAGCAGACGCGCAAGAGCAGCCACCCCGAGCTGTTCAGCGAGCTGTCACTGCGCGGCGCTGCCGAGCATTGCCAGAGCCTGTTGGCCCCGGTCCTGCGCGAACTGAGCGAAGAGGAAGACGCCCGCTGGCTGACCCTGATCGCCCCACCCTCGAGCTTGACCCAGGCCTGGTTGCGCGATGCTGGCCTCAACCGCGAACGCATCCTGCTGCTGCACCCTCGTGGCAATCAGAGCCCGCTGCAACTAACCTGCGAAGCGCTGCGCCTTGGCCGCAGCCACACCGTGGTCAGCTGGCTTGGCAGCGTCAATGCCAGTGCGCGTCAACTGCTGCTGCGCTCAGCCAGCACCGGAAACGCACAAAGCCTGAACATCCGCCTCGGCTGATGTTCAGGCTTTGCCTGTTACTTCAAAAGCACTGATACCAAGCAACGCGATCAATGCAGAACGCGAGGACCTTCGTCGCGTTCGAGCTCGCCATCCATCAGGCGACCGGCCATCTGCACGCCGACACTGAGCATGGCCTTGGCCACTTCTACATGCTGACCCTGCAGGAACGCCTTGGCGTCTTCCGAGAAATCCAGGGTTACCAGAGAGCCCTCATCCTCCGCACGACGCAGTTCGATCCGGCCATCAGGCAACTCGACAATTTCCAGAAAAGACGTAGACATAAAAGGCTGTTCTCCACGAAAGGCCAACATTGTATCAGCCGCAGCGGCTATCAGCACTCACTCAACGCGTCACGGAAACGTCTCACCAAGCTTTTAAGGTTGCTGCGCCAGCTTTCCAGCTCTTCACGCGACAGCGCAGGCTGCTCGGGCTCATCGAGATTGACGGCCTGAATCAGCGGCTGGGTGACATCGGTTTTAGGCGTTTTTTTCGCGACCGGTGGTCGGAACAAATCGGCATAAGCACTCAGCATTTGCGCCAGCCAGGTTTCACGCTGACGGGCCAATTCCAGCAGCTCGGCCACCTCGGGGATAGCGATGCCATTCAGCGCATCGCCTTCAAGCAGTTGCTCGACACTCGACGCCGTTGGTAGGCGGTAGTAGCCACCAATTTCATGGCACAGGCCCAGAAGCGCGCCGTACAAGTGGAACAGCGCCGATTCGCGTTCGGCCTGGACCAAGCCCTGAGCGTTCATGGCCTGGCCCTGTTCGGCTTTGGCCATGGACTCGAGCGCGAGCCCGGCGAAGAACAGTTTCTGGTTGGTGCGGGTGTAGAGTTCCTGGGCCATCTCGAGTGACCTCCCTAAAGGCTGGTAAGCGATTAGGATCAGTTTCAGGGATGGCCTGGCTGGCCGCAAGCTGAATGTCGCATAAACAACTGGGGCCGCTTTGCGCCCCATCGCCGTCAAGCAGGCTCCTACAGGGGGAGCGCCACCGTTGAAATGGCGCTGCACCTGTGGGAGCCGGCTTGCCGGCGATGGGGCGCAAAGCGGCCCCCGTTCAACGCCAATCAGCGCTTGTCTTCAACCTTCCACGTGTTGCCGTCGTAGAACGCCTTCCACCCCGTCGGCTTGCCATCGACCTCGGACTGCACGTACTGCTCCTTGGTCTTGCGGCTGTAGCGAATCACCGCTGGGCGGCCTTCCGGGTCCTTCTGCGGGGCATCGCAGAGGAAGTGGTACTTCGGATCGATCTCATGCTTGTGCGGGACGATCTCCAGCACCAGCGGCGCACGGGTCTCGCGGTTTTTCGGGAACTGGCTGGCCGCCAGGAACAACCCCGAAGCACCGTCGCGCAACACATAGGTGTCATCGACCTTCTCGCACTTCAGCTCTGGCATTTCCACCTTGTCCATCTTTGGTGGCGCCGCCTCACCGCTTTTGAGCAGCTTGCGGGTGTTCTTGCAGGCAGGGTTGGTGCAACCGAAGAACTTGCCGAAACGGCCAGTCTTGAGCTGCATCTCGCTGCCACACTTGTCGCACTCCAGGCTCGGCCCTTCGTAGCCCTTGATGCGGTAGCTGCCCTCTTCGATCTCGTAGCCCGCACAATCCGGGTTGTTACCACAGATGTGCAGCTTGTGCTTCTCGTCCAGCAGGTAGGCGTCCATCGCCGTGGCGCAGATCGGGCAACGGTGCTTGCCCAACAGCACGCGGGATTCCGATTCACCCTCGTCATCCGCGGCAATCTCGTCACCTGGCACCAGGTTGACGGTTGCCTTGCAACGCTCCTTGGGCGGCAGGCTGTAGCCCGAGCAACCGAGGAACACGCCGGTGGAGGCGGTGCGAATCATCATCGGGCGGCCACATTCCTTGCACGGAATGTTGGTCATGGTCGGCTGGTTGGCACGCATGCCGTTTTCGGCCGACTCGGCCGTCTGCAGCTTTTTGCTGAAGTCGCCGTAGAACTCGTCGAGCACGTTCTTCCAGTCACGCTCGCCCTGGGCCACGTCGTCGAGGTTCTCTTCCATGCCGGCGGTGAAGCCGTAGTCCATCAGATTGGAGAAGCTCTCGGACAGGCGCTCGGTGACGATGTCGCCCATCTTCTCGGAATAGAAGCGGCGGTTGTGCAACGTCACATAGCCACGGTCCTGGATGGTCGAGATGATCGCCGCGTAGGTCGACGGGCGACCGATGCCGCGCTTTTCCATTTCCTTGACCAGGCTGGCTTCAGTGAAGCGCGCTGGCGGCTTGGTGAAGTGCTGGCTCGGGTCGATCTGGATCAGCTTGAGCGCTTCACCCTGGACCATTTCCGGCAGCACATCGTCTTCGCCAGGCTTGCTCTGTTGCGGCAGCACGCGGGTGTAACCGTCGAACTTGAGGATACGGCCCTTGGCACGCAGCTCGAAGTCGCCAGCCGCCACCGTGACGCTGGTGGACAGGTACTGCGCCGGCGGCATCTGGCAGGCGAGGAACTGGCGCCAGATCAGCTCGTACAGGCGCTCTGCATCGCGCTCCATGCCGCTGAGCTTGGTCGGATGGGTGTTGACGTCAGAAGGACGAATCGCTTCGTGCGCCTCCTGGGCGCCTTCCTTGCTGCCATACACCAGCGGGTTTTCCGGCAGGTACTGCTTGCCGAACTCGCGCTCGATGTAGCTGCGCGCCATGTCCAGGGCATCGGCCGACAGGTTGGTGGAGTCGGTACGCATGTAGGTGATGTAACCCGCTTCGTACAGACGCTGGGCCATCATCATGGTTTTCTTCACGCCAAAGCCCAGGCGGTTGCTCGCGGCCTGCTGCAAGGTGGACGTGATGAACGGCGCCGAAGGCTTGCTGCTGGTCGGGCGGTCTTCACGCTTGACCACGCTGTAGCTGGAAGCCTTGAGCTTCTCCAGCGCTGCCATGGCCTGTGTTTCGTTAAGCGGCTTGAAGGCCTCGCCTTTCTCGCGCGCCACTTCGAAACGCACTTTGGCGTTCTTGGCGGTGCCCAAATCGGCGTGGATCTCCCAGTACTCTTCGGGGATGAAGGCACGGATCTCGCGCTCGCGCTCGACCACCAGCTTCACCGCGACCGACTGTACACGGCCTGCAGACAGGCCACGGGCGATCTTGGCCCACAGCAGTGGCGAAACCATGTAGCCCACCACGCGATCGAGGAAGCGCCGCGCCTGCTGGGCGTTGACGCGGTCGATGTCCAGCTCGCCCGGTTGCGAGAAGGCCTCTTGAATGGCCTTCTTGGTAATTTCGTTGAACACCACGCGCTTGTAGCGGGTGTCGTCACCACCGATGGCTTCGCGCAGGTGCCATGCAATGGCCTCCCCTTCGCGGTCCAAGTCGGTTGCGAGGTAGATGGTGTCAGCATCCTTGGCCAGGCGGCGCAGCTCTTCGATCACCTTTTCCTTGCCAGGCAGGATCTCGTACTTGGCCTTCCAGCCGTGGTCGGGGTCGACACCCATGCGCGCCACCAACTGGCGGCGTGCCTTTTCTTTCGGCGAAAGGGCCGGCGCCTCACCCGCAGCCTTACCACGCTTGGCGGCCGGCTCTTTGCTAGCGCTGGCCGAACCGCTGGTGGGGAGGTCTCGGATATGGCCGATACTCGACTTCACCACGTACTGGTTGCCCAGGTACTTGTTGATGGTCTTGGCCTTGGCCGGGGATTCCACAATGACCAGCGATTTGCCCATGGATCGGAGTATTCCTGAATCTGAAGATGAAAAACGCGTCAGGTGCCAGACGCGGCACCGCTATATATAGTGGCAAAACAGTGAGGTCAAGCGCGGTCGATCACTCGTGCGACTTGGTCAGCAGCCCAGGCAACCCTTCTTCGGCCTTGACCAAAGCAAAGCGTGGCACCTGCTCGCCGTCAACCTCGACGGACTCCTGGAACATCGAAAGAGGCCGTACCCAGAACCCGTATTCACCATACAGGCATTGGTAGAAGACCATCCACTCTTCAGTTTCGGAGTGCTGCGCAACACTGAAGACACGGTACTCAGGCCCCTTGTAGTGCCGGTATACGCCTGGCTGTATCTGCATGTCGCTCACCCTTTTTAATAAAACCTGTAAAAAACAAAACCGGGGCACAAGGCCCCGGCTGCTGTCCCGCGACGCGATCAGACGCGTTCGAAGACAGTGGTGATGCCCTGGCCGAGGCCGACGCACATGGTCGCCACCCCCAGAGTACCGCCATTCTGCTTCATGACGTTGAGCAGGGTGCCGGAAATACGTGCACCCGAGCAACCGAACGGGTGGCCCAAAGCAATGGCGCCGCCGTGCAGGTTAACCTTCTCATCCATCTTGTCGAGCACTTTCAAGTCTTTCAACACAGGCAAGGCTTGTGCGGCGAAGGCTTCGTTGAGCTCGATGAAGTCGATATCGGCCATGCTCAGGCCGGCACGCTTGAGGGCTTTCTGGGTCGATGGCACCGGGCCGTAGCCCATGATTGCCGGGTCGACACCGGCCACGGCCATGGCGCGAATCACCGCCAATGGCTGGATGCCCAGGTCCATGGCGCGCTGGCCAGACATGACGATCATGCACGAAGCACCGTCGGTGATCTGTGACGAAGTACCCGCGGTGACGGTGCCACCTTTCGGGTTGAACGCAGGCTTCAGCGAGGCCAGCCCTTCGAGGGTGGTTTCCGGGCGAATGGTCTCGTCAAAATCGAAGACCTTCAGGAAGCCATTCTCGTCATAGCCCTGCATCGGGATGATCTCGTCCTTGAACTTGCCTTCGACCGTCGCCTTGTGAGCGAGCTGGTGCGAACGCAGGCCAAAGAGATCCTGCTGTTCACGGCTGATACCGTGCATTTTGCCGAGCATCTCTGCAGTCAGGCCCATCATCCCGGAAGCCTTGGCAGCATGCAAGGACAGGTGCGGGTTAGGGTCGACGCCATGCATCATGCTGACGTGGCCCATGTGCTCGACGCCGCCAACCACGAATACATCGCCGTTGCCGGTCATGATCGCCTGGGCGGCGGTGTGCAGCGCACTCATCGACGAGCCGCACAGGCGGCTGACGGTCTGCGCCGCCGAGGTGTGCGGGATCGGTGTCATCAGCGACGCCATGCGGGCAATGTTCCAGCCCTGCTCCAGGGTCTGGTTGACGCAGCCCCAGATCACGTCCTCGACTTCTTTTGGGTCGACCTTGCCGTTGCGTTCCAGCAGTTTGGTGATCAGGTGCGCAGACATGTCTTCGGCGCGGGTGTTGCGGTGCATGCCACCCTTGGAGCGGCCCATTGGCGTGCGACCGAAGTCGACAATCACCACGTCTCTTGGATTCAGGCTCATATCAAATCTCTCGCTCTACGCTCAGTTGAAGAAGCGCTGGCCATTTTTGGCCATTTCGCGCAGCTTCGCGGTCGGGTGGTACAGCGGCCCCAGGTCAGCGTACTGATCGGCCAGGGCGACGAATTCGGCGACACCGATCGCGTCGATGTAGCGCAATGCACCGCCACGGAAGGGAGGGAAACCAATGCCGTAGACCAGGCCCATGTCGGCTTCGGCGGCGGTTTCGACGATGCCGTCTTCCAGGCAACGCACGGTCTCCAGGCACAGCGGGACCATCATCCAGTTGATGATGTCTTCGTCAGTGACTTCACGCTGCTCGAACACGATCGGCTTGAGCACGTCGAGCACGGCGGGGTCGAACACCTTCTTCGGCTTGCCACGCTTGTCGGTCTCGTAGGCGTAGAAGCCCTTGCCGTTCTTCTGGCCCAGGCGGTTGGCCTCGTACAGGGCGTCTACCGCCGAACGGCGCTCGTCCTTCATGCGGTCCGGGAAGCCTTCGGCCATCACGTCGCGGCCATGGTGGCCGGTGTCGATGCCGACCACGTCCATCAGGTAGGCGGGGCCCATGGGCCAGCCGAACTTCTCCATGACCTTGTCGATGCGCACGAAGTCGACGCCAGCGCTGACCAGCTTGGCGAAACCGCCGAAGTACGGGAACAGCACGCGGTTGACCAGGAAGCCCGGGCAGTCGTTGACCACGATCGGGTTCTTGCCCATTTTCTTGGCATACGCCACGGTGGTGGCAACCGCCACTTCACTGGACTTCTCGCCGCGAATGACTTCGACCAGCGGCATCATGTGCACCGGGTTGAAGAAGTGCATGCCGACGAAGTTTTCTGGGCGCTTGAGCGCTTTGGCCAGCAGGTTGATGGAGATGGTCGAGGTGTTGGAGGCGAGGATGGCATCCTCTTTCACCTGGCCTTCGACTTCTGCCAACACGGCTTGCTTGACCTTCGGGTTCTCGACCACGGCCTCGACGACGATGTCGACGTGGGCGAAATCGCCGTAGGACAGGGTCGGGCGGATGGCGTTGAGTGCTTCAGCCATCTTGGCGGGGGTCAGGCGGCCTTTTTCAACGCGATTGCCCAGCAGCTTGGAGGCTTCGTTAAGGCCCAGTTGAATGGCGTCTTCGCGGATGTCCTTCATCAGGATCGGCGTGCCCTTGACCGCCGACTGGTAGGCGATGCCGCCACCCATGATGCCAGCGCCGAGCACGGCAGCCTGCTTCACGTCACGGGCGATTTCGTCATGGGCCTTGGCCTTGCGCTTGAGCTCCTGGTCGTTCAGGAACAAGCCGATCAGGCTCTGGGCAACCGACGTCTTGGCCAGCTTGGCAAAGCCTGCGGCTTCGATTTCCAGGGCCTTGTCACGGCCGAAGTTGGCGGCCTTCTGAATGGTCTTGATGGCTTCGACCGGCGCAGGGTAGTTCGGCCCAGCCTGGCCTGCGACAAAGCCTTTGGCCGTCTCGAACGCCATCATCTGCTCGATGGCATTGAGCTTGAGCTTTTCCAGTTTCGGCTGGCGCTTGGCCTTGTAGTCCAGCTCGCCGCTGATGGCGCGCTTGATCAGGTCCAGGGCACCGGCTTGCAGCAGCTCAGGGGCGACCACGGCGTCGACGGCACCGACCTTGAGGGCGTCTTCGGCACGGTTTTCCTTGCCGGCGGCAATCCACTCGACCGCGTTGTCCGAACCGATCAGTCGCGGCAGGCGCACGGTACCGCCGAAGCCTGGGTAGATGCCCAGTTTGACTTCAGGCAGGCCAATCTTGGCAGTGCTGGCCATGACCCGGTAATCGGCCGCCAGGCACATTTCCAGGCCACCGCCCAGGGCGATGCCATTGATGGCGGCAACGGTTGGCACTTCGAGGTCTTCGAAGGCATTGAAGATGCGGTTGGCTTCCAGGCTGCCAGCTACCAGCTCGGCCTCGGGCAGCTTGAAGTTGTCGACGAACTCGGTGATGTCGGCGCCGACGATGAACACGTCCTTGCCGCTGCTGACGATTACGCCCTTGACCGAAGCGTCGGCCTTGATGTCATCGACCGCTTCGCGAAGCTCGTTCAGGGTCAGGCGATTGAATTTGTTGACGGACTCACCCTTGAGATCGAACTTGAGTTCGACGATGCCACTTTCAAGAGCCTTAACCGTGATGGCTTTACCTTCGTAAATCATCAACTGATCTCCACGATATGGAAGCTAACTGTACACGCCGGTCGCTGCTGCATCAGGCAGGCCATGCCGCCCTGCCCCAGGCACACCCGTCAGCGCGCTAGTCGGGACTATGAACGAGCCGTGTGACATACAAACGCTCAATTCATACGCCCGTTTGATTTGGGTGTGCACACATTCTCCGAAAAGATCAGCGTTGTCAAATGCTCACGCACTGAGTGAAAACGCGACTTTCCGGTCATTTTGTAGGGTCTGGGTACAAAGCATGACGTCAGTGATCGCTGCACATTCATGTCAGCAATTGACCATGGGAAAACAGGCCCGTGCCTGCCAGGGGAAGATTTTTTTCAGCAGATCGCTGGCAGCCGACTACACTGCCAATGGCTTCAAGCATTCCCGGCCTGCCTGGCCTTTTCTGCGCAGCAGAACGCAAAGCGGCGACTTGGCACCCCACCCCTTCAGGGGCTCTGCCAAGCCGCCGCTTTGTCGTTTAACGCGCTTTTTAATTGGCGAGGGGTCAGGCGAGGGTTTCGAGGACGTGC
This sequence comes from Pseudomonas sp. SWRI50, assembly GCF_014269095.1. NCBI lineage: Bacteria > Pseudomonadati > Pseudomonadota > Gammaproteobacteria > Pseudomonadales > Pseudomonadaceae > Pseudomonas > Pseudomonas sp. SWRI50. The sequence continues at coordinate 11,749 of NZ_JABWRW010000025.1, forward strand.
GCAATATCCTGCAATACAGATTTATCGCCCCGCTCGGTCCAGTACAAAGCGATCATACGGGGGTCGGCCTCAACCTTGTAGACACTGGCCGGCAAGCGCGCAAAGGCCTCGGCAAGGCGCGGATCCTCACACGGCTCGCGCCATTGGTTCCACCACACGCCTGGCGTGACCTGCCAGTAGCAGAAGCTGTCCTCGCGCCCCTTGCGCCGCCCACGGTGGTACTGCGGGCAGGGGCTTGGCGGCTCCTTTTCCAGCCAATGTGGCCATTGCTGAGGCGCCAGCTGCATGGCCAGGCCCATGCGACGCGCTTCCAGGCGCAGGTTCATCTGCTCGCCCTGCTTACGCGACGTGCGCAACCAGGAAAGCGGGCTGAGAATCAGTGCAAGGATTGACACCACCAGCAATACCGTCATATCAGTAGACCCCATAAAGCGTTGCAAATGAGCTGGTTAGCCATTTTTCACGGAAGACCCGCCCGAAAGCGACCATACTTCTTCTATCGCGATTGTCAGGAGTACCGCTCATGCAATACGAACATTTGTTGGTCGCCGTCGACCTGACCGAAGAATGCGACCCGGTGATCAAGCGCGCCATGAAGCTCGCGGAACCCTCAGGCGCCAAGGTATCCCTGGTACACATCGTCGAACCGATGGCCATGGCATTTGGCGGCGACGTGCCCATGGACCTCTCACAGCTGCAACAGCAGCAGTTCGATCAGGCCAAAGAGCGAATGGAGCGCTTGTTCAACAAATACCCGGACATCAACCGCGGCGATTCCCACCTGACCTACGGCCAGCCCCGCCAGGAAATCCACCAACTGGCCAAGGACCAGAAGTGCGACCTGATCGTGGTCGGCAGCCATGGCCGACATGGCCTGGCTTTGCTGCTGGGCTCCACCGCCAACGACGTGCTGCATGGCGCGCCATGCGACGTGCTAGCGGTGCGGCTACAGAAGAAGGAATGATTTAACCTGTACTGGCCTCTTCGCGGGGCAAGCCCGCTCCCACAGGTACGCCACAGGCCTTGAGGTATGTGGCGATCCTGTGGGAGCGGGCTTGCCCCGCGAAGGGGCCGGCTCAGGTTAACCGCTGATCAGCCTTCCAGCTCAGCCCAGCGCTCTACCAGCACATCCAGCTCGCCTTGCAGCTTCTCGATCTGCGCCAGCACCGCCGAAGTCTCGGCGATTGGCCGCTGATAGAAGCCCGCCGCATTCACTTCTTCCTGCGCCTCAGCCATGCGCTGTTCGATCGCATCGATCTGCCCAGGCAACATCTCCAGCTCACGCTGCAGTTTGTAGCTGAGTTTCTTCTTCGAGGCGTCGGCCACGGCTGCCGCTGGCGCCGGTGCGGCTTGCACGTCCTGCTTCTCCACTACCGCGCTGTTGAGCTCGGACTTGCCGCCCTTGCTTTCGGTCACGCCCAGCAGCTTGGGCGAGCCGCCCTGACGGATCCAGTCCTCATAGCCACCGACATACTCGCGCACCTTGCCCTCGCCTTCGAACACCAGGGTGCTGGTGACGACGTTGTCGAGGAAGGCCCGGTCGTGGCTGACCATCAGCACGGTGCCCTTGTAGTTGGACAGCACCTCTTCGAGCAGCTCGAGGGTTTCCACATCGAGGTCGTTGGTCGGTTCGTCGAGCACCAGCAGGTTGGCCGGCTTGCTGAACAGCTTGGCCAACAGCAGGCGCGCACGCTCGCCACCCGACAGCGCCTTGACGGGCGTACGGGCACGCTGGGGGCTGAACAGGAAGTCGCCCAGGTAGCTGAGCACGTGGCGGTTCTGGCCATCGATCTCGATGAAATCGCGGCCTTCGGCCAGGTTGTCGATCACGGTCTTTTCCAGATCGAGCTGATGGCGCATCTGGTCGAAGTAGGCCACTTCCAGCTTGGTGCCACGCTCGACCTTGCCCGAGATAGGCTCCAGGTCACCGAGCATCATCTTGAGCAAGGTGGTCTTGCCGGTACCGTTGGCACCCAGCAGGCCGATACGGTCCTGACGCTGCAGGACCATGGAGAAGTCCTTGACCAGCATCGGGCCGTCGGCATGGGCGAAGCTGATATTTTCCAGCACCATGACCTGCTTGCCGGACTTGTCCGCCGCCTCGATCTGGATGTTCGCCTTGCCCTGACGCTCACGGCGCTCGCCGCGCTCGACGCGCAAGGCCTTGAGGGCACGTACGCGCCCTTCGTTACGGGTACGCCGGGCCTTGATGCCCTGGCGGATCCACACTTCTTCCTGGGCCAGGCGCTTGTCGAACAGCGCGTTGGCGGTTTCCTCGGCGGCCAGCGCCGCTTCTTTGTGCACCAGGAAGCTGGCGTAATCACCGTTCCAGTCGATCAGCCCACCGCGGTCCAGTTCGAGGATGCGAGTGGCCAGGTTCTGCAGGAAGGACCGGTCGTGGGTGATGAACAGTACCGCGCCATTGAACCCGCGCAGCGCCTCTTCAAGCCAGGCGATCGCACCGATGTCCAAGTGGTTGGTCGGCTCGTCGAGCAGCAGCAGGTCAGGCTCCGACACCAGCGCCTGGGCCAACAGCACGCGGCGGCGCCAGCCACCGGACAGCTCGGCCAGGGTCTTGTCGGCAGGCAGTTGCAGACGGCTCAGGGTGCTTTCGACCACCTGCTGCAGGCGCCAGCCGTCACGGGCTTCGAGCTCGTGCTGAACGTGCATGAGTTTTTCCAGGTCTTCGTCGCCCTGGATGTTCTGGCTCAGGTGATGGAACTCGGCCAGCAACGCGCCAACGCCATCGAGGCCCTCGGCCACCACATCGAACACGCTGCGCTCGTCGGCCAGCGGCAATTCCTGCGGCAGCTCGCCGATCTTCAGGCCCGGAGCGCGCCAGATCTCGCCGTCGTCGCCCTTCTGCTCGCCTTTGACCAGGCGCAGCATGCTCGACTTGCCGGTGCCGTTGCGGCCGATGATGCACACCCGCTCGCCACGAGCGATCTGCCAGGACACTTTGTCCAGCAGCGGCATGGCGCCGAATGCGAGGGACACATCGCTGAATTTGAGCAGGGTCATGTTGGTCTCCATAAATCGGGCGCGCATTCTACCTGACTTGGGCCCCCACGGCATTAAGTTGACCACCCGGTGAGGGCTTTACGACATCTGGTCGAACATAATGTCTTGATACAAGCGCTGTGCTTTCATCTGCCGCCGGCAAACGGCTAAGCTAAGGCATAGCTTCCAACAGTGCTGGCTTCGCCGTCACTTCCCCATGGTTCAACTGCCCGGACGTATCATGCGCAGCCGCCTGTTACAGATTGCATCCTGCTTGCTGCTTACCGCCGCCACCGCCAGCGCGGCGCAGGCCCTCGACCTCACTCAACAGCGCCAGTACTACGACGAGGCCAAGCGCGCCCTGGCCAAGGGCGACAAAGGCCCGTACCTGCGCTATGCCCAGCAATTGCGTGATTACCCGCTGACGCCCTACCTGACCTACGACGAGCTGACCGCACGCCTGAAGAGCGCGAGCAACGAAGAAATCGAAGGGTTCCTGGCCAAACACGGCGACCTGCCCCAGGCCAACTGGATGAAACTGCGCTGGTTGCGCTGGCTGGCCGAGCGCGGCGAATGGAACACCTTCGTCAAGTACTACGACCCCAAGCTCAATTTCACCGAACTGGACTGCCTCAACGGCCAGTACCAGCTCAGCCACGGCCTGCGCGCCGAAGGCTATGCCACGGCCGATAAACTGTGGAATGTCGGCAAGTCGCAACCGGCGGCCTGTGACACACTGTTCGGCATGTGGGCCGCCGAGGGCCAGTTGACCGAGGCCAAGCGCTGGAACCGCACCAAGCTGGCGGCCCAGGCGCGCAACTACGGCCTGGCCAACAACCTGGTCAAAACCCTGACCACCCTCGGCCCGCAAGGGCGCCTGCTGATCGATGTGGCACAGAAGCCCGAGCTGCTCAACCAGCCGTCGCGCTTCACCCCGGTCAACGAGGCCATGTCCGACGTGGTCAGCCTCGGCTTGCGCCGACTGGCCCGGCAGAACCCGGAGCGGGCAATGGCCCTGCTCGACGACTATGCCCAGCGCATGCACTTCTCCCGCGACGAGAAGGTGGCCATCGCCCGCGAGATCGGCCTGACCCTGGCGCGCCGCTACGACCCACGCGCGCTCGACCTGATGACCCGCTACGACCCCGAGCTGCGCGACAACACCGTCAGCGAATGGCGCCTGCGCCTGTTGCTGCGCCTGGGCCGCTGGGAAGATGCCTACGAGCTGACCAAGCGCCTGCCCCAGGACCTGGCCAGCAGCAACCGCTGGAAGTACTGGCAGGCACGCAGCCTCGAACTGGCCCAACCGAACAACCCGCAGATTCCACTGCTGTACAAGACCGTGGCGCGCGAGCGTGACTTCTATGGTTTCCTCGCTGCCGACCGTGCACAAACCCCCTACCAGCTGAACAACAAGCCCCTGGTGCTGAGCCAGCAGTTGGTCACTAAGGTGCGCAATACCCCGGGCATTCAACGTGCACTGGAATTCCATGCCCGCGGGCAGATCGTCGAAGGGCGCCGCGAGTGGTACCACGTCAGCCGCCACTTCACCCGTGACGAGATGGTCGCGCAGGCACGCCTGGCCTATGAACTGCGCTGGTACTTCCCGGCCATTCGGACCATCAGCCAGGCCCAGTACTGGGATGACCTGGACATCCGCTTCCCGATGGCCCACCGCGACACCCTGGTGCGCGAGGCCAAGGTCCGCGGCCTGCATTCAAGCTGGGTGTTCGCCATTACCCGTCAGGAAAGTGCCTTCATGGAGGATGCGCGCTCCAGCGTGGGCGCCAGCGGCTTGATGCAGCTGATGCCGGCCACCGCCAAGGAAACCGCGCGCAAGTTCAGCATCCCGCTGGCCTCGCCGGCGCAGGTGTTCAACCCCGACAAGAACATTCAGCTGGGGGCCGCGTACCTGAGCCAGGTGCACAGCCAATTCAATGGCAACCGGGTACTCGCTTCGGCGGCCTATAACGCCGGCCCCGGGCGGGTACGCCAGTGGCTCAAGGGCGCTAAACACCTGAGCTTCGATGTGTGGGTGGAATCGATCCCGTTCGACGAGACGCGCCAGTACGTACAGAACGTGCTGTCGTATTCGGTGATCTACGGGCAGAAGCTCAACTCGCCGCAGCCGCTGGTGGATTGGCACGAGCGCTACTTCGACGATATGTAAGCTACCCCTTGTAGGAGCAGCCTTGCGCTGCGAAGAGGCCGGTAAAAACACCCTGGATCTTCGGTGTTGTTACCGGCCTCTTCGCAGCGCAAGGCTGCTCCTACAGGACTTCGACCTTCATCCCCACTTCCAGCACGCCACTGCCATCCGCCGCCAGGTTCTGCCCGAACAACACATCCCCTTCTCTCTCGCGGAACGTTTTGAGCGTGGTCATGGGCTCGCGGTCCGGGCTGCGTTCGCCGGTCCGTGGATCGATGGTGGTGAAAATGCACCGCACGCTGGGCTTGAGCACGCGAAACTCGAGGGTGCCGATACGAACCCGCTTCCAGCCGTCCTCGGCGAACGGCTCTGCGCCTTGTACCACCAGGTTGGGCCTGAACCGTAGCATCTCCATGGGCCGGCCAACGCGCCGACTGAGCTCGTCCAACGACCCCTGGCCGATCAACAGCAGCGGAAAACCATCCGGAAACGCCGCACGGTCACTGTTCAAGCCATAACCATTGGGCAGGTAACGCGCCCGTTGCTCCGGGCAATACACCAGCCGCACGTCCTTGCCCAGCAACGCCGACAGCCAGTGCGCCGCAACCTCGCCAGCATCGGGCACCCGCAGGGTGTCGCGCCAGATAGTCACGCCCCGCAAGTCATCGTCGGTAAGCGGTACAGGCACCCGCAATGGCACCTGCCCTGGGGCCTCCAGCAGCAACTGCCCAGCATCGTCATCGCTCGCCCTGAGCTGGCCGAGCTGTGGCCAGGCACGCTGGGTGAGGAAGCGGCCATTTTCCGCCTCCACCACCATCCAGCGACGGTCACCCAACAACCCCAACTGGCCGACCGGCGAAGCCTGCAAGCTTTGCGCCTGCCCCGACTTCACCGGGTATCGATACAACTCACTCAGAAACATCCCTGCCGCCTCGCGTCATTCGAAACGCCAAGCTTATACCCGGCAGGGCCAGGGATCACGCAGTAGCCGTATCCAGCAGCAGGCGCTGCTTGACCACCTCGACCAGGCGATCCGGCTGGAACTTGGACAAGAAGTTATCGCAGCCCACCTTCTTGACCATGGATTCGTTGAAACTGCCCGACAACGAGGTGTGCAGCACCACGTAGAGCTGACGCAAGCGGGCATCGCTACGGATCTCGGTGGTCAACCGGTAACCGTCCATCTCCGGCATTTCGGCGTCGGTGAACACCATCAGCAGCTTCTCGCACACATTCTCACCGGCGTCAGCCCAGCTTTTGAGCAGGCGCAGCGCCTTCAAGCCATCACTGGCCACGTGCAGCTTCATGCCCAGTTGCGACAGGGTGTCACGCAGCTGTGCCAAGGCAACGCTGGAATCGTCCACCAGCAATACTTCACGGCCTCTGGCGCGGGCCAGCACGGGGTCGGCAAGCCGTTCGCCGGAGACCTTGGCGTTGTACGGGACGATTTCTGCCAGGACCTTCTCCACATCAATCACTTCGACCAGTTTCTCGTCGACCTTGGTGATGGCGGTCAGGTAGTGCTGGCGCCCGGCACTGGTCGGCGGCGGCATGATCGCTTCCCAGTTCATGTTGACGATGCGGTCAACGCCCCCCACCAGGAAGGCCTGCACCGAGCGGTTGTATTCCGTGACGATGATAGTGCTGTCCGGCCCGGGTTGCAGGGGCCGCATGCCGATCGCCTGGGACAGGTCGATCACCGGCAGGGTCTGCCCACGCAGGTTGACCACGCCGCAGACAAAGGCATGGCGCTGCGGCATCAGGGTCAGCTTGGGCAGTTGGAGCACTTCCTGCACCTTGAACACGTTGATCGCGAAGAGCTGCCGACCTGCCAGGCGGAACATCAGAATTTCCAGGCGGTTCTCGCCCACCAATTGCGTGCGTTGGTCTACTGTGTCGAGAATGCCGGCCATTGGAAACCCCCAGGCTTGAGTCGAAAAAGTGTATTCATCCACCCTGTATCGGCGGGTTCACGCGCACCTTGACCCTTGCGGGAAAATGCCGAGAAGGTAATTGATATCACTTTACCATCATGCTTTACTGCGGGCACATCGAGGCAGGCCAGTGCCCGTTAGCACCTTGTTGCACCCTGGCCTCCCATCAGGGAAACCCTTAGATGCAATCGGGTGCAACCTGATGTTCGCGATATCCATTAGCCATTAATGTGACGCCATTCTCATTGCATGAATGGAGTCAGGCTTTTGTTCGCTATCGTATCGCCGTGCCCGCCCCTTGCCCGCGCCCAACGCGCCCGAGCGTCCTGATGGACAGTGCCTTATCGTTTGAAGGTGCGTTGCAAGACTTTCTGCTGGATGCGCAAGTCTTGCTGAGCCAGTCCCAGGAATGCCTGCAGCACCTGGAACTGATCGACAACGACGCAGACGCCTGCGGTTGCCTGAACACCGCCCTCGACACGCTCGCGAGGCGCGCCACCCGGCTGGACCTGCTCGAAGTTGCCCACTACGCCACCGTTCTGCAGCAATTGCTCGCACCGGCCTGCCAGCAGCAGCGCCTGCAACGTGAAGCCCTGCCCGCAACCGACGCTTGCCTGACCCTGCTGGCCTGGCAACTCGAGCTGATCGACCCGCGCACCGGGCAGCTGAACCTGGATACCGGCGAACAAATCACATTGCTCAATGAACTGGCCAGCGTGCTCGATCAACCATTACCGCAAGCCTGTGCCGCCTGCGATGAGCGCGGCAGCCACTGCACTCACCCGCATACAGCCACAACAGCCGCCCAAGGCACGCACCCCCGCGTTTCACAATAACTAACAAAAGAGCAACTAAGGGCGTTGTTGGCCAAACTTGGAAGTTTCGCCAACTGTCGCCAGGACTGCGCGCGTGATTATTGCCCTAGTTACACTCGGCATGATTGACAGACGAATAGTGGCTGGCACTTTGCTATTGACTCGAGTCGGACGAACGTGCCGAAACAGCCCGTAAACATGAGGTTTCAAAGCATTGCCCAACAGCGACCAACGCCGTGTGAAGTGTTACCATGCTCGCCAGCGACCGCCTTCAGCCGGCATCAAGGCTGATTGAGGACGTGCCCCGCAAAACATATAAAGTACTGCGCCAAAGCCTCTGCTAAGACTTGTGCAAGGCCTCCATCAGCAATACTTCAGTGGCTTTTCTATCTATGCTCCCACGCTTGAAGACTCTTCTGCGCTGCTGCTCCCGCACTGCCCTGCTGCGCTGGATGACGATCGTGCTGTGCGTGGCCTCCATGGTCGCCAACCTGCTGCTGTACATGGCCGGCCAAGCGATACCGGCCAGCCTGTTGATGCTGCAGGTCGCGGCGATGCTTGGCGTTGGCCTGCACGTGGGCCTGGGGGCCGGGTCGATCCGCCTGCACCCGGCAGAACTGGCCAAGCGCATGCTGATGGTGCAGGAAAGCGAGCGCCAGCACCTGGGCCGCGAACTGCATGACGACATCGGGCAACTGCTCACCGCAGCCAAGCTTCAGTTGCAATGGCTGCAACGGCGTATGCCCGATGAGTTGCACAGCCACTGCGACACCCTGCGCACCACGCTCGACAACGCGCTGAGCAACGTGCGCGATGTCTGTGCCCTGCTCAACCCTCGGCAACTGGCCAGCCTGGGCCTTGAGGCCAGCCTGCGTGCGCACCTGCTGCGCACGCTGGAAAAAACCGATGTGCACTGGAGCCTGGTCTGCAATCAACGCCTGGGCGGCATTGACGAAGCCGTCGCCATGGCGGTGTTTCGCATCACCCAGGAAGCCGTGACCAACATGCTGCGCCATGCCCAGGCGCGCAATCTGTCGATCCGCCTGCAACGCAGCCCCGCAGGGCTTGCCTTGATCATTCAGGACGATGGCCGCGGCTTTGTCCCCGCCAGGCACCCGGCCGAAGCAGGGCAACGCGGTTTGGCCGGCATGCAGGAACGGGTGACGGCCTTACAGGGGCGTCTCGACATCACCAGCCAGCTTGGCGTGGGCACGCAGATCGAAGCGCTGTTCCCGTGGCCGCCACGCACCCAGGAACGCGCCAGGAGCTTTACCGCCCATGACCTGTAGACTGCTGTTGGTGGACGACCACTCGCTGATCCGCGCCGGGGTCCGCGCACTGGTCTCCGACATCCCGGGCTACTGCGTGGCCGGTGAAGCCGATGACGGCAACCAGCTGCTTGAGCACGTGCGCAACCTGGCACCCGACATCGTCCTGCTGGACATTTCCATGCGCTCGACCAGCGGCCTCGATGCCCTGACACAGCTGCGCGCCAGCGGCAGCACCTGTAAGGTACTGATCCTGTCGATGCACACCGACCCGGACCTGATCATGCGTGCCCTGGAAAGCGGCGCCCATGGCTACCTGCTCAAAGACACCAGCGCGACCGAGCTGGAGCAGGCCTTGTGTGCCCTGCGCAACGGCGAGCGCTACCTCAGCCCGGCGATCGCCCACACCGTCATCAACCAGGCGCTGCTGCATACCCAGCACCGCAAGCAACCGAACCGCGACCGCCACAACCTGACCGCACGCCAGCTGGAAATCCTGCGCCTGATCGTGCGCGGCAAATCCACCCGGGAAATCGCCAGTGGCCTGGGGCTCTCGATCAAGACTGTGGAAACCCACCGTTCGCAAATCATGAAACGCCTGCAGATTCACGATGTGGCGGGCCTGGTGCTGTACGCGGTACGCGAAAAAATCATCAGCCTGGACGACTGAGCAACGGCGAGTCGACCGGCAAGTGCACCTGCAACGCGGCGGGCTTTGCCTCGAAGCGCAGGCTGTCGACCTGCAGCGGCTCACCGTCTAGGTTGATGTCCAGCCCCTGCGAGCTCTTGATCTCCACCCAGGGCAGCCTGGCCCGGACAAACAACCCATCCCCGGCCAGCAGGTCGCGCAACGCCCCCACCACTTCCTGCGGCGCTGGCAGTATGGCGACATCCAGCAGGCCATCGTCTGCCAGCGCCTCCGGGCACAGTGCCTGCCCACCGCCGGCCTGCCGGCCATTGCCAATGCCCAGCGCCAGCAGATCACCCTGCCAATGGAAGTCGGGGCCCTGTAGTTCCACTGAGGCCGCCTGCAACTCGCTGAAGCGCGACAGCCCCGTGAACAGGTAGGCCGCAGCCCCCAGGACCTTTTTCAGGTCCTCCGAGGTGTTGGCCGTAACCTGGCTGCCGAAGCCGCCGGTGGCCATGTTGAGGAACAGGTGATCACCGACCTGGCCCAAGTCGATAGGCCGCGCCGGGGTATTCAGCAATGCCAGTGCGGCATCCGGCTCCAGTGGCACGCCCGCAGCCTTGGCGAAATCATTGGCGGTGCCCAAAGGCAACAGCGCCAGGCTGGCCTGGGCCGCTGCCAAGCCCATGGCTTCAGCGACATCGCGCAACGTACCATCGCCGCCGCCCGCGACAATATGGGTGTAACCAGCGGCCAGCGCCTCGCCCACCAGGCGCTGAGCGTCCCCGGCTTCCCAGGTGACCCGCACATCCAGCACCCAGCCGCTCTCGCGCATCGCCAGCACGGCACTGCGCAGCGCTTCGTTCATCGCCTGCTTGCCGTGCAGGATCAACATTGCCTTGCGCCCTTGCATCGCGCTTCTCCATGAAAAAATAGCTAACCCAGATCTCGACCACCGGCACACACCGATCGTTGCATGCCCCGCACAATAACACTGGATTTCACCCATTTTTTACACGCCCGCAAATGCGCGGCTATGCTCAGGAAAGCCACCTTTGACAAGTATTTGACCCAGGTGAATATATCTAGAAAAAAGTCAAACTATTGACTTTTCATCACCTAAGTTCTGCTTCACCGACAGCCATGGACGCGCCCCAGCAGCAGTGATCGGCTGACTGCCGACGGGCGCGTCTTTTTATCCGCGATCTGTAACGAGGGTTCCGGGTCATGCGCATTCTCTGGACACTGCCCTACTTACCCTGGCCGACCACCAGCGGCGGCAAGACTCGGCAATACCACCTGCTGCGCGAACTTGCCCAGCGTGGCCACCGGATCACCCTGTTGGTGCAGTCCAAGATCCCCCTGAGCGATGCGGCCCGTGAAGCCCTTGAACCCTGGGTCGAACGCTTGATCGTGTTGCCCAGGCGCGCCCTGCACAGCCCACTCAACCTGCTGGCGTCACCGATCATCGACTATCCCATGCGGGCGATCATCAATGGCTTGGCGCCCTGCCTGAGGCACCGCTTCGAGCAACTGCTGGACGAACCCTGGGACGTCATCCAGATCGAGCACAGCTACAGTTTCCAGCCGTTCGAAAAAGCCCTGCAGGCACGCGGGCTGCCCTTCATGCTCAGCGAGCACACCCTGGAATCGGTGATGGGCGGCGCCTGCCATGACCGCCTGCCGCTGTGGCTGCGCCCGCTCAATGCATTCGACCGCTGGCGCTATCGGCGCTGGGAGCAGCGGGTGCTGCGCCAACCCAGCGAAGTGGTGGCGGTCAGCAGCCACGACGCCGAACTGATCGCCCAGATCAGTGGGCGCCCGGTAAATGTGGTGGTCAGTGGCGTGGACTGCGATTTCTACCAGCACGTGCAACCGGCGTTGCACAGCCAGCGTCTGCTGTTTGTCGGCAACTTCGAATATGGCTCGAACCTTGAGGCCATCGAATGGGCGCTGGAAGAGATCATGCCGCAGGTGTGGATGAGTAACCCGGCCGTGCGCCTGGCCATAGCCGGCCACGCCCTGCCAGCCAGCTGGAAGCTGCATTGGAACGACCCACGCATCGAGTGGGTCGGCTACCGCCCCGACCTGCGTGAACTGCAACGTCGCTCGGCACTGTTCTTCGCCCCACTGCTGTATGGCGGAGGGTCCAAGGTGAAGCTGCTCGAGGCGATGGCTGCGGGGCTGCCGGTCATCACCACCAGCAAGGGGGTATCAGGGCTGGCCGTGAACAACGGCGAACACTACTTGGGCAGTGACGATGGTGACCAACTGGCCCTGCTGATCACCCAACTGCTCAACCAGCCTTGGCGCATGGCCCAATTGAGCGAAGCCGGCCGGCAATTCGCCCGCCAACGTCACGATTGGAGCATTGCCGCCCAGCAATTGGAAAACGTGCACATGCGCCTCAGCCAGGTGCAACCCGCCAGCGCCACGCCACTGGCGGGCGGCTGGCTTGGGCGCTCAACCAAGTAGCTCGCTGAAGGGGATGAACGGCACACTGTCGCCCTGCTTCGGCGTACTGCCTTCACGTACCTCGACCAAGCCCTCGGCCCAGGCCGCGCTGCGCAGTACGCCAGAGCTCTGGTTTTTGTAGATGCGCACCTGGCCCTGCTCGATGCGTGCGCGCAGGTACTCGCGGCGCGTACCTGGCTTGGGCCAGTCGAAGCCCGCTGGCATGTCGAAGCGCAGCGGCGTGACATCAGCCACGCCCTGACGGCGCAACAGATACGGCCGGGTCAGCAACCCGAACGTGACCAGCGTGGACGCCGGGTTGCCCGGCAAACCGATCACCGGGACGCCACGAAAGTGCCCGAACGTGAGCGGCTTGCCCGGTTTGATCGCCAGCTTCCACAAGGCCAGCTCGCCGGCCTCGCGCAGGGCGGCACCCAGGTAATCAGCCTCGCCCACGGAAACGCCACCGGTGGACAGAATCAGGTCGACATCGCCCAATGCCGCCAGGCATTCACGGGTGCGCGCCAGGTCATCGGGCAAAATCCCCGCATCCCGCACCTCACAACCCAAGCGTTGCAGCCAGCTGACCAGCAAGCGGCGGTTGCTGTTGTAGATTTGCCCTGGCCCCAGGGGCAGGCCAGGCTCGATCAGCTCGTCACCGGTCGACAGCACTGCCACACGCACCTTGCGCACCACATCCAGACGGGCCTGGCCAAGGGTCGCAGCCAAGCCCAGCTCGATCGGGCCCAAGCGTGTACCGGCGCTCATTACCTGCTCGCCCTGGCGTGTTTCCTGGCCTTGCGGGCGAATGTTCTGGTCGACCTTCAGCGGTTCGAGGAAGCGCACCCGGCCATCGTCAGCCACTTCGGCGTTTTCCTGCATTTCGACGCAGTCGGCGCCAGCCGGCACCGGCGCGCCGGTGAAGATGCGGGCACAGGTACCCGGCTGCAGCGGCTGCGGCGCATGGCCGGCAAAAATCCGTTGGCTGACCGGCAAGGGCTCACCCTGCCAATCCGCCAGGCGCAGGGCATAGCCGTCCATGGCGCTGTTCGGCCAGGGCGGCAGGTCGAGCGAGGCCACCAGGTCACGCGCCAGCACGCGTCCCTCAGCGTCGGCCAGCGACACATTTTCGGTTTCCTGGATGGGTGCGGCTTCTGCCAAGGCCAGCAGCCGCGCCAATGCGTCTTCCACCGGCATCAGGGGCCGGGCCTGGGTAGACTCAACCACGGCTTTCACAGGCCGCTGCCTGCTTCAGGTGGGGCACGAAATTGCACGGGCGATGGCGGGCATCAAGCTGCTCGGCCAGGATGCCGTCCCAACCGGTGCGTACCGCATTGGTCGAGCCCGGTAAGCAGCACACCAGCGTGCCATTGGCCAGGCCAGCGAGGGCCCGCGATTGCACGGTGGAGGTGCCGATGTCGGCCACGGAAATCTGCCGGAACAGTTCACCGAAACCATCCACCTGTTTGTCCAGCAGGCAAGCCACGGCCTCCGGGGTGCTGTCGCGGCCGGTGAACCCAGTACCGCCGGTGATCAATACCACTTGCACTGCGTCATCGGCGATCCAGGTCGCGACCTGGGCGCGGATCTTGTACAGGTCGTCCTTGAGCAATACCCGCGATGCCAACTGGTGGCCGGCCGCAGTCAGGCGATCGACGAACAGCTGACCGGAGGTGTCATTGTCGAAGGTGCGCGTGTCGCTGACCGTCAACACGGCGATGTTCAGGGGCACGAAGGGGGTATCTGCCTTGGCTTTCATGGGGGTCCGTCACAAGAAGATGGGATGGCGCATTTATAACACAGCACCCCCCGATACAACCTCGTGCCCCTGTGGCTTGCCCTTGGTCAATACCCTGGCTTTACCGCTATGCTGCACTGGAAAGGAACTTGCGTGGACGCCCTGCGTCTTAAAGTCATCTAGCACTGTCGCACTGGAGAAACACGATGATTCAACGGACCCTTCCCGCCTTCCTGCTTGCCTTGGGCCTGGGCGCCCTCGCCGGCTGCGCATCGCCGACCGTCATTACCCTGAATGATGGCCGCGAGATCCAGGCAGTGGACACCCCGTCCTTTGACGAGGACTCTGGTTTCTACGAATTCGAGCAACTCGACGGCAAGCGTACGCGCCTGAACAAAGACCAGATTCGTACCGTCAAAGAGCTGTGATTCAGCCACCCTTTTTGGCAAACGCCCTTTTAACAACAAGGGCTTGCGTGCCAAAAAGGGATGCAGTAGGATTTCGTTCATCGGAGTGTAGCGCAGCCAGGTAGCGCGTCTCGTTCGGGACGAGAAGGCCGCAGGTTCGAATCCTGTCTCTCCGACCAAATCCTATTCAAAAAGCCCGCCTTGCGCGGGCTTTTTGTTGTGCGCGAGAAAATCCCCCTGACTTATAGGAGCAGCCTTGTGCTGCGAAGAGGCCGGCGCAGGCCTACCCATCAGTCGGCGTCTGTACCGGCCTCTTCGCAGCACAAGGCTGCTCCTACAGTCAGTGACCTGCAACGCTAGTTATTGCTCGGCTTGTACCGGCACATACAGCAGTTGCAGGCGCTCGCTGCTCCACGCTCGGGTCTGGTTGGTCAGCGCCAGGTCGTTGTTCAGCTTTTGCCCATAGCTGGGCACGATCTGCTTCAGCTTGGCCTGCCATTCAGGGGTCTTGAGGCGGTCCTTGAAGGTCTTCTCCAGCACGGTCAGCATGATTGGCGCGGCGGTCGAGGCGCCCGGAGAAGCCCCCAGCAGTGCAGCAATGCTGCCATCCTGGGCGGCGACCACTTCAGTACCAAACTGCAGCACGCCACCGAGCACGGGGTCCTTCTTGATCACCTGCACGCGTTGACCTGCCTGCAGCAGCTTCCAGTCTGCGTTCTTGGCATTGGGGAAGTACTCGCGCAACGCATTCATGCGGTCATCGAAGCTGAGCATCAACTGCCCCATCAGGTAAGTGCTCAGGTCGATGTTGTCGATGCCGGCGTTCACCATCGGCAGCACGTTATGGCTGTTCAGCGAAGCGAACATGTCCAGCAGCGAGCCCTGCTTGAGGTACTTGGTGGAGAAGGTCGCGAACGGCCCAAACAGCAACACTTGCTTGCCGTCGATCATCCGGGTGTCCAGGTGCGGGACCGACATCGGCGGTGCGCCGACCGAGACTTTGCCATACAACTTGGCCTGATGGCGTGCAACCACGTCCGGGTTATCCGTCATGAGGAATTGACCGCCCACCGGGAAGCCGGCATAGCCTTCGGCCTCGGGGATGCCCGATTTTTGCAGCAGCTTGAGCGCACCGCCCCCGGCACCGATGAACACGAACCGGGCATTGACCGCCACCTCGTGACCGCCCTTGGCCAGGTCGGCCACCACCACACGCCAGGTGCCATCGTCGTTGCGCACGATGTCACGCACTTCGTGGCTGAGGTTCAGGGTGACGTTGGGGTTGCGGGTCATCGACGCGAACAGTTGACGGGTGATCTCGCCGAAATTCACGTCGGTGCCGATTGCCATGCGCGTGGCGGCGACCTTCTGCGCAGGGTCGCGGCCTTCCATCACCAGCGGTGCCCAGTGGCGGATCTGCTCGTGGTCTTCGCTGATTTCCATGCCACGGAACAGCGAGCTGTGCTGCAGGGCAGCGACGCGTTTGTGGAGGAAGGCAATGTTGTCGTCACCCCAGACGAAGCTCATGTGCGGCACGTTGTTGATGAACGACTTCGGGTTGCTCAGCACGCCTTGCTCGACCTGGTAGGCCCAGAACTGCTTGGACACCTCGAACTGCTCGTTGACCCCCACGGCCTTGCTGATGTCGATGCTGCCATCCTTACCGACACTGGTGTAGTTCAGCTCGCAAAACGCGGAGTGGCCGGTGCCGGCGTTGTTCCAGGCGTTGGAGCTTTCTTCGGCGACCTGGTCCAGGCGCTCGTAGACGTCGACCTTCCAGTTCGGCTCAAGCTCCGTGAGGTAAGTGCCCAGGCTTGCACTCATGATGCCGCCGCCAATCAGCAGGACGTCGACGGTCTTTTCCGGCTCCGCGGGTTTGGAGCAGCCGATGACGCTCAGGCAAAGGAGCGTCAGCAGTATTTTTTTCATTAGCTCAATCCAATTGATGTGAAGGATTGGCAGTCGTTGGCCCCGGCGTGCACGCCCGGATGTTGTTGTTTTTTAGCTGGGTGTTTCGCGGGATCGGGGCACGATCGCCTCGGGCCGTGGCCCGGGCGCGCTTAAGCAGGGAATGTGCCAACCTGTCTTAGACCAATGGCTAAGGGGTGAGACAGCGGGTCGCATGGCGACAATCCGCCACACTTACGCCAGGTTCGCTACGTTGATGGCGGATTTCCCCGGGGCCGCTGCGCGCCCCATCGCCGGCAAGCCGGCTCCCACACCGACACTGGATTGCTTGAGACTTGCGCCATCCCTGTGGGAGCCGGCTTGCCGGCGATGGGCCGCGCAGCGGCCCTGAACAGCAGGTCAGGCCGTCAGCCGCGACGTCACTTCGCCCAACTGCCCCGACAACCCATGCAAACGCTGCCCAGCCTGTTCGGTCTGCTGCACCGCTTCTTGGTTAGTGGTGGCGATGCGGGTGATCTCGATCAGGTTGCGCGAAATATCCTCGGCCACACTGGTCTGCTCCTCCGCCGCCGTGGCGATCTGCCGGTTCATGTCGCGGATGGCCTCCACCGCCAAGGTGATGCGCTGCAACATCTGCCCGGCCTGCTGGACCTGCTCGGCCCCCTCTTCGCTGCGCTGCTGGCCACTTTCGATGGCTTTGACCGCCTCCACCGCACCCGACTGCACCGCCTCGATGATCTGGTTGATCTCGGCAATCGACGCGGCCGTGCGCTGGGCCAAACTGCGCACCTCGTCCGCCACCACCGCAAAGCCTCGTCCGGCCTCGCCCGCGCGGGCTGCTTCGATGGCCGCGTTGAGCGCCAGCAGGTTGGTCTGCTCGGCAATGCCACGGATGACTTCGAGCACCTTGCCGATCCGCGTACTGTCATGTTCCAGGTCGCGAATCACCGCCGCCGTGCCGGCGATTTCGCGGTTGACCACGCCAATGATGTCGATGGTCTGCTGCATCACCTGCTCACCAGCCTGTGCACTGTGGTCGGCATCATCGGCAGCGCGGGCGGCGTCGACGGCGTGGCGGGCCACTTCCTGGGCAGTGGCGGACATCTCATGCATGGCCGTCGCCACTTGGTCGGTGCGCTGGAACTGGTCATGCGTGCCGCGCGCCATGTCGGCGGCGATGCTGCGCAACTGGCCACTGGCGCCTTCCAGCTCTTGGGCGTTGTCCTGCAGCCGGCCGACGGTCTCGGCCAAGAAGTCACGCAGGGTATTGGCCGCCCGAGCCAAACGCCCCAGCTCATCCTCGCGGCGGCTGTCGACGCGGGCGCCGAAGCGGCCCTGGCTCAATTGCGCGACATAGTCGATCAACTGGCGGATCGGTTCGATCAGGCTGCGGTTGATCAGCCACAGGCTGAACAGGCCAACCAGTACCGCCGACGCCAGCATCACCAGCAGTCCCAGCCACACGGTGCGCTCGGCGCTGGCATTGATGGCCGCAGCCCGTTCACGGGCATCGCCGCGCAGTTGTTCGACCAGCTCGCTCATCTGTTCGCTGGCGGCACGGTCCACGCCCTTGACCGCCAGGTCGCCTGCTACCGGGTCGCCCCCTGCAGCGATAAACGCCTGGCGGCCCTGCGCATAGGCCTGGCCCAATTGCCGATGGCTATCTCGCAGCTGCTGCAAGGGGGCTTTGAGCCTAGTGTCACTGCTGTCGATCAATTGCCCCAGCAACTGCTGAACCTGCTGCTCGCGCGCCTGAAACTGCTGCCAATACTTGTCCAGCTCGGCGGGCTGGCGACCGCGTAACAGCACGTTCTTCCATTCCTGCACCTGGATCTTGAACTGCAGGTTGGCTTCATCGATCAATTGCGAAGCGCGCAGCGGGCCATCGACCAACTCGGCATAGCCACGCACGCTGGAAGACAAAAACTGGAAACACACCAAGGCGATCAGCAGCATGGCTGCCAGGCTGCCGCCAAGCAGGGCGAGAATTTGCACTCTGAGGGATTTACGCAACATCGCGGATCTCAAGACCAGTAGGGAAGGAACAGCGCACAACGGCAGCGCTGGGAAAGACACTCCATGTCCTCGTAGGCTGGCGTGCAAAAAAAAGGCTGCCATCGTTCGATAGCAGCCAGCTTGAGCACTTGCGCAACAGTTGAAGCCAATAGTGTCAGGCAATTCCTACAGAAATGTTACATAACCAAGACAGGCTAGCCTGTGGTGAACTGCAGCGAGGCCAGCCGGGCATACAGCGGGCTTTCTTCAATCAGCTGGCGATGTGTGCCAACTGCCACCACGCGCCCCTTGTCGATCACCGCGATGCGATCAGCGTGCTGCACCGTGGCCAGGCGGTGGGCAATCACCAGCGTGGTGCGACCGGCCATGAGGCTGGGAAGGGCTTGCTGAATCAGGTGTTCGCTTTGCGCGTCGAGGGCGCTGGTGGCCTCGTCCAGCAACAGGATCGGCGCATCTACCAGCAACGCACGGGCAATTGCCAAGCGCTGCCGCTGCCCGCCAGAAAGGCCAATGCCGCCCTCCCCCAGTTGCGTCTGGTAGCCCTGCGGCAATTGCTGGATAAACCCGTCGGCATGCGCACCACGGGCCGCTGCTTCGACTTCCGCCAGCGTTGCTTCTGGCCGGCCATAGCGAATGTTGGCCTCTACCGTGCCACGAAACAACGAAGGGTTCTGCGCCACCAGGGCGAACTGCCGGCGCAGCTCGGCGGGGTCGAGTTGGGTAATTGCCTGCCCGTCGAGCAGGATGCGCCCCTGCTGAGGGTCGTAAAACCGCAGCAGCAGGTCGAACAGGGTGGATTTGCCAGCGCCCGAAGGCCCGACCAGCGCCACGGTCTGCCCCGGCTCGATTGTCAGGCTCAGGCCGTCGATGGCAGCGACTGTGGGCCGTGACGGGTAGGCAAAGTGCACCTGCTGTAACTCGATATGCCCAGTCACACGGCCGTGCGGCAGCGAGGCCGCTACGTGGGGCGGCAGAATCACACTGCGCGCCGCCAACAGCTCGGCAATGCGCTCGGCCGCACCTGCGGCACGCTGCAGCTCGCCAATCACCTCGCTGAGGGTGCCGAAGGCGCTGCCGACGATCAGGCTATAGAACACGAAGGCGGCCAGTTCGCCTGCCGAAATACGCCCGGCGATCACGTCCATGCCACCGACCCAGAGCATGACGCCCACAGCGCCCAGTACCAGCACGATGACCAGGGTGATCAGCCAGGCGCGCTGGGCAATACGCTGCCTGGCCACGTTGAAGGCCGCCTCGACAGTGCCCGCGAACAGCTCGCGATCGAGCGGTTGGTGGTTGTAGGCCTGGACGGTCTTGATCTGCCCAAGGGTCTCGGCCACGTAGCTGCCGACATCTGCCACGCGATCCTGGCTCTGCCGCGACAGGCTGCGCACACGACGGCCAAACAACAGGATCGGTGCTAGCACCAGTGGCAAGGCCACGACCACGATGCTGGTCAGCTTGGGGTTGGTGATAAACAGCAGCACCCCCCCCCGATTACCATCAAGGCATTGCGCAGGAACATCGACAGCGAAGAGCCGATCACCGACTGCAACAACGTGGTGTCGGCCGTCAGCCGCGACTGGATCTCGGAGCTGCGGTTGTCCTCGAAAAAGCCTGGGTGCAGGCCGACCAGATGATCGAACACCGCGCGGCGAATATCAGCCACACAGCGCTCGCCTATCCATGAGACCAGGTAGAAGCGGCTGAACGTCCCTACCGCCAGTGCCAGCACCAGCAGCAGGAACAGGCCTATGGTCTGGTTGAGCTGGTGCGCGGAACGGGTCATGAAACCCTGGTCCACCAGCAGGCGAATGCCCTGCCCCATCGACAGCGTGATAGCAGCGGTGACCACCAAGGCCAGCAACGCCAGCAACGCCAGCAGCATCTGCCGGCGGTACGGGCGAACGAACTGCCAACTCAGGCGCAAAGCGCGACGTTGACCTGCAGAAACGGATTCGGGCATGGCGGCAACCAAAACGGCGAGGATGCAGCAGACTACCACTCATCGGCACGCGAGGAGCGCCCGAGGGTGGCTATAGCTTTTCGATCTAAACAGCCTCTGGAGCTTTAGCGCCGTTTCTGTTGGACTGTTTCTGCCGTGACGCCCAAGGGGCTGTCACTGGCCAGTCATCGCACAGGGTTACCCTGAGTTTGAACCTGATGAGGAGACCGATATGAGCTTGCAACATGGCAGCGACACCGCAAAACCGCAGAACACCCCGCAACCTCAGGCGTGCGGTTCGATCATCGACGCCCACGGGCGCGAGGTTCCGATCACCGAGCAGATGATCCAGAAAGCCTGCGAGAAGCTGGAACAAAGCCGGGTCGGAAAAGCCCAGAAGGGCTGATCGGCGAATTCATTACAACCCGGCGCGTGCGCCGGGTTTTTATTGCCCGTCACTCAGACCAACACCCCACCCAACGCACTGACCAACTGCGCCAGTTGCGGCGACTCGCCACGAATCCGCACCGCCAGCCCTTCGACCTCACGCCGCGGCGGATACTGCTTGCGCAACTGATCGAACGCCGCGCGCTGCTCGGCCGGGTCGTCGCTCAAGCTGCGGCGGAAGTCCGCGTCGTCACGGCGCGGGTCGTACACGGCGCGGCACAGGGTGGCCAAGGCCCAGGCCGGGTCGGTACTGGCATCGAGCTCGATCTGCGCCAGCGGCGGCTTGGGCAGCAGGTCGGCCAGGCTCACGCGCTCAGCTTGGCCGAGGAAGCGGCACAGCGCCTGATAGATCTGCGCCGTGCCACGCTGCCGGCCATCGAGGCTGTAGCCGGCGATGTGCGGCGACGCCAGCGTGCACAGGTCGGCCAGTTGCAGGTCGACCTGCGGTTCGCCTTCCCACACATCGAGCACGGCGTGCACGTCTTCACGGTCCAGCAGCAGCTCACGCAAGGCCGCGTTGTCCACCACCGGGCCACGGCTGGCGTTGATCAACCACGCGCCGGGGCGCAGCTGCGCCAGTTGCGCCTGGCCCAGCAGATGCCAGGTAGGGTGCTCGCCGCCGCGCTGCAAGGGGGTGTGCAGGCTGATGACATCGCACTGTTCCAGCACCGTCTCGAGGCTGACGTAATCGCCCCCTTCGGCGGCCTGACGCAGCGGGTCACACACCAGCACCTTCCAGCCCAGGCCATGCAGTACACGCACCAGGCGGCCACCGACCTCCCCTGCGCCCACTACGCCATACGTGCGCGCGGGCAGCGCCACACCGTCCAGCTCGGCCAGGGTCAGCAGGCTGCCCAGCACGTAGTCCACTACACCGCGGGCATTACAGCCCGGCGCGCTGCTCCAGTGGATACCCGCTTCGGCAAAGTAGTCCAGGTCGAGGTGGTCGGTGCCGATGGTGCAAGTGCCGACAAAACGCACCCGGCTGCCTTCGAGCAGTTGGCGGTCGACCTTGGTCACCGAACGCACCAGCAGTACGTCGGCGTCCTTGACGCTGGCGGCATCGAGGCTTCTGCCCGGATAGCGGCGGATCTCGCCGAAACCTTCAAAGAAGGCATCGAGCAGCGGAATGTTCTCGTCGGCAACTATCAGCATGGCGCTCTCCTGTCAGGGGAACGCAGTGTAGGCGCTACGCGCGGCGTGTTCCAGAGCGGGTCAGTCGGCTTTCTTGCGGATCCAGTACAGGAAGGTGCCCGCATCCTCTTGCTGCTGCAGCAGCTCGTGGCCGAGGAAGTTGCAGAACTTGGGGATATCGCGGCGGGTCGACGGGTCGGTGGCGATGACCTTGAGCAGGCCACCAGCAGCCAGGTCCCGGACGTGCTGGTGCAGCATCATCACAGGCTCCGGGCAGTTCAGGCCGGTGGCATCGAGGACGGCGTCGGGGGTGAAGTCAGTCATGGGTGGCTCCAAAAATGATCGTCATTGTCGCGCATCGTGCGGCGCGGACCAAGGGCCACGCGCCGCACCTGCACTCAACGCGGCTTCAGGTCCAGCCTGCGCAGGTGGCAGGTCACTTCCTCACGGTCGTGATACAGCTGCTTGCAGGCGATCGAAACCCGGATCTTGCGCGCCTTGAACGTGGCTTCCATGCGGTCGAGCAGGCGCCGCACCTCGGCGTAACGCTGCTTCATCGGCAGTTTGAGGTTGACCACCGCCTCGCGGCACAGGCCTTCCCCCAGCCAGGTCTCGATCAGCGAAGTGGTCCGCGCCGGCTTCTCGACGATGTCGCAAACCATCCAGTCCACCGGCTGCTTCGGCTGCCAGGTAAACCCATCTGCCATCAGGTGCTGGACCAGCCCGGTGTCCATCAGACTTTCGGCCATCGGGCCGTTGTCGATGGCGGTGACCAGCATGCCGCGGCGCACCAGCTGGTAGGTCCAGCCACCCGGCGAGGCGCCGAGATCGACCCCGGTCATGTCGTCGCCCAGGCGCTGCTCCCACTGCTCGCGGGGGATGAACTGGTGCCAGGCTTCTTCCAGCTTGAGGGTTGAACGGCTGGGCGCCTCACGGGGAAACTTCAGGCGCGGGATGCCCATCGGCCAGAGGGCGCTGTTGTTGCCTGCGGCCAGGCCAACAAACACGCGCCGGCCAGTGATGAAGGTCAGCAACAGCCGCGGGCGGCTGGCGTCTTCAACCAGGCGGCCGGCCTTTTCCAGGGCCTTGCGCAGGGGCACTTCGAATTTGCGGCAGAACGTCGACAGTTCCTTGCCGTCGTTGCTGTCGAGCACCTCCAGCCACAGGCTGCCGAAGACAGGCAGGTGGGCCAGGTGCTCCAGCAACACGCTGATGCGGTCGCTCTCTGGCAACTCGACATAACCGCCACGGGCCCACTGACGCGGGAAGATCAGCTCAGCGAAGCGCAGTTCCCCCATCAGTCGCTCGGCGCCGTTGGCCTCGGTGCAGACAAACTCGGCGCTGGCGCTCTGCGGTTTGCCTTTGGCATAGCCGGCAACCCCCAGGCGGGCAGCGTGTTCGCTGATTTCGGCGCAGACCTCGCCCTCGAAACCGGGCCGGCAATGCATGAACAGGGTACTCATCTCTCACTCCACTACGGCGGGCGCGCAACAGGCGCCGGCAGGGCGGCGATAATAAAGGAAGTTCGGAACCTGCGACACGTCCCGCCGGTCCAGAAAAGGGTCAGCCAAGCCAAACCGGTCTAACCTGACCATTCAGCCAGGTCCGTACCGTGCGGATCGAAACAGAGCGGTGACACCGGCAAACACCCGATTTGCCGGGCACCGGCGCAGAAGGAGTTGGCAATGCCCTCGCTCGATAGCCTGAACACGCTCAAAACCCTCAAGGTCGATGACCTTACGTATCACTATTACAGCCTTACCGAGGCCGCCCGCCAGCTGGGCGACCTGCAACGCCTGCCCATGTCGCTGAAAGTGTTGCTGGAAAACCTGCTGCGCTGGGAGGACGGCAAGACCGTCACCGGCGATGACCTGCGCGCCATCGCCCAATGGCTGGAGGCGCGCCGCTCCGACCGGGAAATCCAGTACCGGCCGGCCAGGGTGCTGATGCAGGACTTCACCGGCGTGCCCGCCGTGGTCGACCTGGCGGCCATGCGTGCCGCCATGGCCAAGGCCGGTGGCGACCCGCAGCGGATCAACCCGCTGTCGCCGGTCGACCTGGTGATCGACCACTCGGTGATGGTCGACCGCTACGCCACCCCGGAGGCCTTCACCCAGAACGTCGACATCGAGATGCAGCGCAATGGCGAACGCTATGCCTTTTTGCGCTGGGGCCAGAACGCCTTCGACAACTTCCGCGTCGTGCCGCCGGGCACCGGCATCTGCCACCAGGTCAACCTGGAATACCTGGGCCGCACCGTCTGGACCCGCGACGAAGACGGCCGCACCTACGCCTTCCCAGACACCCTGGTCGGCACCGATTCGCACACCACCATGATCAACGGCCTGGGCGTGCTGGGCTGGGGTGTTGGCGGCATCGAGGCCGAGGCGGCCATGCTCGGCCAGCCGGTGTCGATGCTGATCCCGGAAGTGATCGGCTTCAAACTCACCGGCAAGCTGCGTGAAGGCATCACCGCCACCGACCTGGTGCTGACCGTGACACAAATGCTGCGCAAGAAGGGCGTGGTGGGCAAGTTCGTCGAATTCTACGGCGACGGCCTGGCCGACCTGCCCCTGGCCGACCGCGCCACCATCGCCAACATGGCCCCCGAGTATGGTGCCACCTGCGGCTTCTTCCCGGTCGACGAGGTGACCCTTGACTACCTGCGGCTTTCTGGCCGCCCGAAGGCAACGGTGCAACTGGTCGAGCAGTACTGCAAAGCACAAGGCCTGTGGCGCCTGCCAGGCCAGGAACCGCTGTTCAGCGACACGCTGGCGCTGGACATGGACGAGGTCGAGGCCAGCCTGGCCGGGCCCAAGCGCCCTCAGGACCGCGTCGCCCTGGGCCAGGTCAGCCAAGCGTTCAACCACTTCATCGAACTGCAGCCCAAGCCGCTGGCCAAGGAAGTCGGCCGCCTGGAAAGTGAAGGCGGCGGCGGTGTGGCGGTGGGCAACGCCGACCAGGCGGGCGAAATCGACTACAGCCACGCAGGCCAAACCCACACCCTGCGTGATGGCGCGGTGGTGATCGCCGCGATCACCTCGTGCACCAACACCTCCAACCCAAGCGTGATGATGGCCGCCGGGCTGGTGGCGAAAAAGGCCCTGGAAAAAGGCCTGCAGCGCAAACCTTGGGTCAAGAGCTCGCTGGCCCCTGGCTCAAA
Source organism: Pseudomonas sp. SWRI50 (assembly GCF_014269095.1). Taxonomy (NCBI): domain Bacteria; kingdom Pseudomonadati; phylum Pseudomonadota; class Gammaproteobacteria; order Pseudomonadales; family Pseudomonadaceae; genus Pseudomonas; species Pseudomonas sp. SWRI50. The sequence continues at coordinate 36,755 of NZ_JABWRW010000025.1, forward strand.
GGTGGTCACCGACTACTTCGAGGCAGCCGGGCTGACGCCGTACCTGAATGAGTTGGGCTTTGACCTGGTGGGCTATGGCTGCACCACTTGCATCGGCAACTCCGGCCCACTGGATGAGGCGATCGAGAAAGCCATTGGCAGCGCCGACCTGACCGTGGCCTCGGTGCTCTCGGGTAACCGTAACTTCGAGGGCCGCGTGCACCCGCTGGTCAAGACCAACTGGTTGGCGTCGCCGCCGCTGGTGGTGGCCTATGCCCTGGCCGGTAGCGTGCGCGTGGACCTTACCCGCGATTCACTGGGTACCGGCAAGGACGGCAAGCCGGTGTACCTGCGCGACATCTGGCCCAGCCAACAGGAAATCGCCGCCGCCGTGGCCAAGGTCGACACCGCGATGTTCCACAAGGAGTACGCCGAAGTCTTCGAGGGCGATGCACAGTGGCAGGCCATCGAGGTGCCGCAAGCGGCCACCTACGTCTGGCAGGACGCGTCCACCTACATCCAGCACCCGCCGTTCTTCGACGGCATTGGCGGGCCACCGCCAGCGATCAAGGACATCCAAGGGGCACGCATCCTGGCCCTGCTGGGCGACTCGGTCACCACCGACCACATCTCCCCGGCCGGCAACATCAAGGCCGACAGCCCTGCCGGGCGCTACCTGCGCGACAAGGGTGTGGAGCCGCGGGACTTCAACTCCTATGGTTCGCGGCGGGGCAACCATGAGGTGATGATGCGCGGTACGTTCGCCAACATCCGTATCCGCAACGAGATGCTCGCGGGCGAGGAAGGCGGCAACACCTTGTACGTGCCCACGGGTGAAAAACTGTCGATCTACGATGCCGCCATGCGCTATCAGGCAGAAGGCACGCCGCTGGTGGTGATCGCCGGCCAGGAATACGGCACCGGCTCCAGCCGCGACTGGGCCGCCAAAGGGACCAACCTGCTGGGGGTCAAAGCAGTGCTGGCGGAAAGCTTCGAGCGTATCCACCGTTCAAACCTGGTGGGCATGGGCGTGCTGCCGTTGCAGTTCAACACCGGGCACGATCGTAAGCAACTGGCGTTGACCGGAAAAGAGAAGATCGATGTGCTGGGCCTGAACGACGCGCACATTCGACCGGGCATGAGCCTGAAACTGCGCATCACTCGTGAGGACGGGCAACAGGAGCAGATCGACGTGCTGTGCCGGATCGATACCTTGAATGAGGTCGAGTACTTCAAGGCCGGGGGGATCTTGCATTACGTGTTACGTCAGCTGATTGCTGGGGGGTAGGTATGACGGTGGTTCTGCGGCGCTCTTGAGATCGAGCGCCGCCCGCGCGGCGCATCGCGAGCAACGCTCGCTCCTACGTTTGTTTCGGGCCAATTATTCCTGGGGCAACCGCGCGCGACCGCCTTGTTTGTTCGACGCGATATCGCGCCATGCGCCAAGGCGGTCGCGCGCGGCTGTCACAGGCGTTATTTGCCAAAAACAAACGTAGGAGCGAGCGTTGCTCGCGATGCGCCGCACGGGCGGCGCTCGATCTCACAGGCGACAACGCTCTGCTGGCATACACACTACACCCCCTCCCCAATCACGCACCACTAGGATGCTGGCTCTTTGCCGCCCACTAAGTCATCATCCGACCCGCTCGTCATTAATTAGCAATAATGCCGCTATCTTCATCGAAATCAGCCGCTCCCTAGCGCAAATCAGAAGATGGCTCATTGCCACAAATCAAGCAGATTAAATATCCATTCAATAAAACCAGTGGCTTGCCGATACCTCATCAAAGCCTTGCGGATTCTTGCGGATTACCCACCCATGCGTAACAACCAGCCGATTACCCAGAGAGAACGGACTTTCCCTGCCCAGCAGCGGTTGATCTCCACCACCAACGCCAAGGGCGTGATCAGCTACTGCAATGACGCGTTCATCGACATCAGTGGCTTTACCCGCGAGGAGCTGACCGGCGCGCCGCACAACCTGGTGCGTCACCCTGACGTGCCGGCCGCGGTGTTTGCCCACATGTGGCAGACCCTCAAGCAAGGCCAGCCGTGGATGGGCATCGTCAAGAACCGCTGCAAGAACGGTGACCACTACTGGGTCAACGCTTATGTCACGCCGGTTTTCGACAACAACCAGGTGGTCGGCTTCGAGTCGGTGCGGGTCAAGCCCACCGCCGAACAGATCCGCCGTGCCGAAGCGCTTTACCAGCGCCTCAACCAGGGCAAGTCGGCGGTGCCACGTCGCGATCAGTGGCTGCCGATTCTGCAGGACTGGCTGCCGTTCATCCTGGTCAGCCAGGTGGGCTTCCTGATCGGCAACTGGCTGGGCCACTCCTGGGGCTTTGGCCTGGCCGCCGCCCTGTCGGTACCACTCGGCCTGCTCGGGCTGACCTGGCAACAGCGTGGCCTCAAGCGCCTGCTACGGCTGGCCGAGCAAACCACCTCCGACCCGCTGATCGCGCAGATGTATACCGACAGCCGTGGGGTTCAGGCCCGCCTGGAAATGGCCATGCTCAGCCAGGATGCACGCATGAAGACCTGCCTGACGCGGCTGCAGGACAGTGCCGAACACCTCAGCGAACAGGCACGGCAATCCGACGCCCTGGCCCACCAGAGCTCATCCGGGCTGGAGCGCCAACGCGTGGAAACCGAACAAGTGGCAGCCGCCGTCAACCAAATGGCCGCCACCACCCAGGAAGTGGCCAACCACGTACAGCGCACCGCCGACGCCACCCAGGAAGCCAATCGCCTGACCAGCCAGGGCCGGCAGATTGCCGGTGAGACCCGCGAAGCCATCGAGCGCTTGTCGGCCGCCGTGGGTGAAACTGGCCAGACGGTGACGCAATTGGCCAAGGACAGTGACGAAATCGGCGGTGTGGTCGATGTGATCAAAGGCATCGCCGACCAGACCAACTTGCTGGCACTGAACGCTGCCATCGAAGCGGCCCGCGCCGGTGAGATGGGCCGTGGCTTTGCCGTCGTGGCCGATGAAGTACGCCAGTTGGCCCAGCGCACCGCCGAGTCCACCGGGCAGATCCACAACCTGATCGCCAAGCTGCAGCAGACCGCCAGCAATGCGGTGCTGACCATGGAAACCGGCCATCGCCAGGCGCAGGAAGGGGTCGACCGGGTGATGCAGGCCGATGAGGCTTTGGTCGGGATCAGCGAAGCGGTGGCCAACATCACCGACATGGCGACCCAGATCGCCGCCGCTACCGAAGAGCAGACCGCTGTGGCCGACGAGATCAGCCGCAACATCAGCACCATCGCCACCCTGGCCGACCAGACCGCCGAACAGGCACAGCACTCGGCACAGCTCAGCGAAGAGCTGACCAGCACGGCGGGGAGCCAGTACTCGCTGGTGGAGCGCTTCAACCGCTGAGACGCTGCGCTTTTGTAAGAGCAGCCTTGTGCTGCGAAGAGGCCGGTGTGGGCTGCAGATACCTGCCCTGCCTGTACCGGCCTCTTCGCAGCGCAAGGCTGCTCCTACAGAGACCGCGGATAGCAGGTTGGGGCGTTACCAGTCCAGGCGCAACCGGGTCTCGAAGTAGCGCTCTTCCCCCGTCAACGGGTCATCAAAACGCAAGCTCTGCGCCAGCAACTTCAACGGCTTTTGGTAATCGTCTTCGACCTGGAGCAGTTCGGGGTAGAACGGGTCGTTGCAGATCGCCGCCCCCAACGCCGCCATGTGTACACGCAACTGATGGGTCTTGCCGGTTACAGGCGACAAACCGTAACGCCACAAATCGCCCTGCGTTTCCAGCACTTGGGCAAAGGTTTCGCTGTTGTCCGCGCCCTCGACCTCATGCATGCGAAAAAACGGCTCGCCATGCACCAGACGGCTTTTATGCACTAGCGGGAAATCATGCTGCGGCATGGCTGCGGCGATGGCCTGGTAGCGCTTATCGATCCGTCGCTCGGGGAACAAGCGCTGATACGCACTGCGAGTCTGCGGATTGGCAGAAAACAGGACCAGCCCTGCGGTATGCCGGTCGATGCGGTGCAATGGCACCAGGTGCGGATTGTCCAGGCGCCGGATCAGCCGGCGCAACAGGGTCTGCTCGACGTATTCACCGGTGGGGGTAACCGGCAGAAAATGCGGTTTATCAGCGACCACCAAATGCTCATCCACGTGCAGGACGGCCTCCTGCACAGGGATAGGCCGCTCGTTCGGCACCTCGCGAAAATAATGCAAGCGCATGCCACGTCGGTAAGCCAGTTCGGCAGGGATGGCCTGCCCCTGGGCATCCAGCACCCGGCCACGGGCAAAGCGGTCAAGCCACTGCGCACGATCAATGGCCTTGAAATGGTCACACAGGCAATCGAGCACCGTCGCCCAGTTGCCGGGGGGCAGGCACACCGTGCTGGCTTGCTGGCGGGCGGGGTCGAAAGGCGGGGTCATGGCAGCGCTCGAAAGGTACAAGGCCGCGCATTATCCCCCAAGCCCGCCACCTCAACCAGCCTGATCCCGCGCCTCGCTGCGCTCCTTCAACCAGCGCAGCACCTGCACCGCCTCCCAGCGGCCGGGGTCATACAAGGCATACAACAACCCCTGATAACCCACCACATCCAGCCCCCGGTGGTAGCCGGCACGCTGGAACAACGCCTCGATTTCGGCAAAACAGGTGTTGAAGTGGACCTTGCCGAACGGTGTACGGTCATCGGTCACCAGGCCCTCGAGGCGCAGTTCCAGAACGGCGTCGCACACCCGCTCGACAGGCATGCGGTTGACGCTGTACTTGAGTTGCTCGACGTTGAGCATGGCTTTACCCCGGATACTGTATTTATATACAGCATACGGACTTGCCCTCGTCGTCGTCAATTCACCCTCGGCTCATTGCAGCCCCGGCAGGTACCCCGTGCCCTTACGAATGGTCAGCACTTGGCGCCGTGGGGTGCCATTGACCACGGACAGATGCACCCACCGGTCAAACTCCAGGATCAACTGGTCGAAAGGCACGTCGCTGTCGCAGATCTTGCGTACCGCCTCCCGCGGGCTGACTTTAATCACTGTGAAGTCGGCCGCCAGCCCCAGCACATGCTGACTGGTCGGTGAACCGCCGATACGCCGGTTGAGTGCACTGCTGCGGTAACCGCTGCTGACGATAACCGGTGTGCCGAACAGCGCGCGTATCCTTTCAAGCGCGCCACACAGCACCTGCAAATTGGCCAGTGCCTCGGGCGTTGGGGTGTTGTCGAGCCCTTCCCTTGCGGCAATTTGTGAAACGGTCATCTCATCCAGGGTGAAATGAGGGGTAATGAACATGGTTGAATTCTCGATGACAGTGTAAGGACACCGGCAGCAGTGCGCCGGCACCTGATCATCGACCTGCAGTCTCAACCATGGCGTGAGGCAATCATTCCCCTGATGCCTTCACGGCGCGAGAAACGTCACCACTTGCTCGGCATCGAACGGCCAGTGCAGCTCAGCGCCGGTGTCACACCGCCGCAGCACGGGAATGATCAGGCCGTAGCGCTCGAACATGGCCTCGTTATCGGCAATGTCGACCAGTTCCACCAACAGGCCATGGTCGACGAAAGGCATCAGCACGGCCTCGGCCACTTCGCACAGGTGGCAGCCGAGGGTGCCGAACAGTTGGCATTCAGGCAGCATGGGGGCGGGTCTCGGTTTGGCTTTGGAAAAGCCTATTCTAGGTCTGTACCGCCCTGCGCGCACCTGACCTCGCTCAATCCTGACTGGTTGCACCGATGCGGTGCAGCGACAGGTCCGCGCCCTGGAACTCCTGCTCGTGGCTCAAGCGCAAGCCGTGCACTGCGCGGATTGCACCGTAGATGGTAAAGCCCCCCAGCAATGCCACCAGCACACCCATCAAGCTGCCCAGTAATTGGCTGACCAGGCTCACGCCACCCATGCCACCCAGCGCCGCCTGGCCGAACACGCCGCAGGCAATGCCACCCCACACGCCACACAGGCCGTGCAACGGCCACACGCCCAGCACGTCGTCGATTTTCCAGCGGTTCTGCGCCGCGGTAAAACTCCAGACGAACAGCACCCCGGCCACCAGGCCGGTGGCCAGCGCGCCAATCGGGTGCATCAGGTCGGAGCCAGCACAAATCGCCACCAGCCCGGCCAGCGGCCCGTTATGCAAGAACCCTGGGTCATTACGCCCGGCCAGCAGCGCCGCCAAGGTGCCCCCGACCATGGCCAGTAACGAGTTGATCGCCACCAGGCCGCTGACCCCCTGTAAGGTCTGGGCGCTCATGACATTGAAGCCGAACCAGCCAATGATCAGGATCCACGACCCCAGCGCCAGGAACGGAATGCTCGACGGTGCGAAGGCCACCAGGCGCCCATCGCGGTACCGCCCGCGCCGGGCGCCCAGCAGCACGACAGCGGCCAGTGCCAGCCAGCCGCCCATGGCATGCACCACGACGGAACCAGCAAAGTCATGGAACGGCGCGCCAAAGCGTGCCTGCAGCCAAGCCTGCACACCCAGGTTGCCGTTCCACACCACGCCTTCGAAGAACGGGTAGACAAACGCCACGATCAACGCCGTGGCACACAGCTGCGGGACAAAACGCGCCCGCTCGGCAATCCCTCCAGAGATGATCGCCGGGATGGCCGCCGCGAACGTCAACAGAAAGAAGCATTTGACCAGCGCATAGCCATGGTCGGCTGCCAGTGCCGTCGCCGGCTGGAAGAAGTTCACGCCATAGGCGATCCAGTAGCCGATGAAGAAGTACACCAAGGCCGAGATAGCAAAGTCGCTGAGAATCTTCGACAAAGCATTCACCTGGTTCTTGTGCCGCACGGTGCCCACTTCGAGAAAAGCGAAGCCAGCATGCATGGCCAGCACCAGAATGGCGCCCATGAGGATGAACAGGGTATTCGAACCGTGGACCAGAGAGTCCATCGCGCTGTGCATGTGTTCCATGAAATAGGCAGACCTGCTGAAATGGCACCAGGACAGTTCAAGAACCTGCATCCCTGCACCGAATCGGTGCCAGCCCCCTGCCCTATTGGATGACATGGGCGAGGCCTGCGTGGTTTTTTCTTGGGTTTGTCGTGGATTGGGTTAAGGTTTAACGGTACACGTCACGCAGGGTGCCCTGAATCGGCGCAATGCCCGCCGGTGGCGCCCCGCAACGTGGCAAAGACTTAGCAAAGCCCATACCAGCACAGGCACTTGAACCTTCCGCGCGTGCTATCACTCGAACTACCATCACACATTGACAGGGAGAGACCCCATGGCCAGCAAATCGGCAAAGACTGCGCAAGAGATATTGATGGCTGACTTCCAGGCCCTGGTCCGCGATACCGAGAAGCTGCTTGCCGACACGGCCAACCTGGCCGGCGACCAAGCGGATGAATTGCGCGAGCAGATCCACGACCGCCTGACCCAGGCCCGCGAAACCCTGCAATTGACCCAGGAATCGGTGCGCGACCGTGGCCAGGCGGCCCTCGGCAGCGCCGAGCAGTACGTACAGGAGAACCCCTGGCAGGCCATCGGTATCGCCGCAGGCGTCGGTCTGTTGATCGGCTTGCTGGCCAGGCGCTGAGAGGTCACCCATGGAGAATGACGCCATCGGCACCAGCGCTTCCGGCAAGCGCCTGGGCGCGGCCATGCTCGGGCTGCTGCACAGCCACATTGAACTGTTCGGGATTGAGCTGCAGGAACAGAAAGGCCGCACCTTGAGCTTGTTGCTGTTCGCAGGCTTGGCACTGGTGTTCGCCCTGCTCTTGCTGACAGCGCTGTCAGGGTTGCTGTTGGTGCTGCTGTGGGACAGTTATCGCCTGGCGGGCATCATCGGCCTGTGCGTGTTCTATGGATTAGCCGCGCTGTACTGCGGGTTGCGTTTGAAAGCGGCAGTGTTCGACGAGTCATCGCCTTTCGGCGCGACCCTCGAAGAACTCGCCAAGGACCGGGAGCGCCTGTTGCCATGAGCCTGCCTGAACTCCCCAACACCCGTAACCCACGCGAACTGCGCAAAGCGCTGCTGCGCCTGCGCATGGAGATGCACCGCCAGGAAATCCGCCACGAGTCGGGGCAACTGCTCGAACCCCTGCAGCGCATACGCGGCATGGGCAGTTCGCTGCACGGGGGGCTTGGCATCAAGCACGCCCCGCTGTGGGGCATTGGCGCCGTGGTCGCCTTGGGCTTTTTGACCGGCAAGGGCGTGCGCAGCGGCAACCTCACCCGGCTGGTGCGCCTAAGCAGCAGCTTGCTGCCGCTGATCCGCCTGTACCTGCAAAATGGCCGGCGACCCTGACATTTAGCCCTCAACGCGCCCCGTGTAGGGGCGGCCTTGTGCTGCGAAGAGGCCGGTGTGGGCTGCAGGTATCTGCTTTGCCTGCACCGGCCTCTTCGCAGCACAAGGCTGCTCCTACAAAAACCGCGTCAACCTTCAGCTTGCATGGTGCCTCTCGACACAGGAAGCTATGCCCATCGAACGACAGGAGATCGAGCCTTGGACTGGCATACCCTGCTGACCCGCGAACGCCTGGGCAAAGCCCTGTACAGCCCCGAAGAACTCGGGCGCAGCCCCTTCCACAAGGACCACGACCGGATCATCTTCTCCGGCGCCTTCCGCCGGCTTGGACGCAAGACCCAAGTACACCCCGTCTCCAGCAACGACCATATCCACACGCGCCTGACTCATTCACTGGAAGTCAGCTGCGTCGGCCGCTCGCTCGGCATGCGGGTGGGCGAAACCTTGCGTGACAGCCTGCCTGACTGGTGCGAGCCCAGTGACCTGGGGATGATCGTGCAATCGGCCTGCCTGGCCCACGACATTGGCAACCCACCGTTCGGCCATTCCGGCGAAGACGCCATCCGCCACTGGTTCCAGCAGGCAGCGGGGCGTGGCTGGCTGGACGACATGAGCGACGACGAACGTGCCGATTTCCTCAACTTCGAAGGCAACGCCCAAGGCTTTCGTGTCCTCACCCAACTGGAGTATCACCAGTTCGACGGCGGCACCCGGCTGACCTACGCCACCCTGGGTACTTACTTGAAGTACCCCTGGAGCGCCCGTCATGCCGACGCCCTAGGCTACAAGAAACACAAGTTCGGCAGCTACCAGAGCGAACTGCCACTGCTCGAACAGATCGCCCGCAAACTGGGCCTGCCACAATTGGAGGACCAGCGCTGGGCACGCCACCCTCTGGTCTACCTGATGGAGGCCGCAGATGACATCTGCTACGCGCTGATCGACCTGGAAGACGGCGTGGAAATGGAATTGCTGCAGTATGCGGAAGTCGAGGCGCTGCTGCTCGACCTGGTGGGCGACGATCTGCCGGAGACCTATCGCCAACTCGGCCCGCGCGACTCGCGCCGACGCAAGCTGGCGATCTTGCGCGGCAAGGCCATCGAACACCTGACCAACGCCGCCGCCCGCGCCTTCGTCGAGCAGCAAACGGCACTGCTTGGCGGGCACCTGAGCGGTGACTTGGTCGAGCACATGCACGGCCCGGCCAAGCACTGCGTGCTGCAAGCCAAGGACATGGCGCGCAACAAGATCTTCCAGGATAAACGCAAGACCCTGCACGAGATCGGCGCCTACACCACACTCGAGATCCTCCTCAACACCTTCTGCGGCGCGGCCCTCGAACAGCACGGTGGCCGCACACCCTCGTTCAAGAGCCGCCGAGTACTCGACCTGATTGGCAACAATGCACCGGACCCACACGCCTCATTGCACAGCGCGTTCCTGCGCATGATCGACTTCATCGCCGGGATGACCGACAGCTATGCCAGCGAAATGGCCCGCGAAATGACCGGGCGCTCCAGCCCGACCTGAGCCAGGCAGGTGCAGCCTGTGCTCAGGCGCTCGCTGCACCTGTCTACCTAGGAAACTTCCTACCTATGCCCATCGCTGATAAACACCACGACTAACAATCAACGAAAAGTTACTAAACAAGGTTTGACATCGAGTTTCATGCGCTCATTGCGTAGCCAGATTTGTTTTATCTTGTAAGCCATTTCCCATATAGGGCTAATAGCCCTTCCTCGCATGCCCGATGACTTCCAACTGGGATAAGGTGCCAGCCGTCACCCTCACTCGCCCGCAGGGAAGTTGAACATGCATTCCGTATTTATAGTCGACGACCATCCCGTTATCCGTCTGGCCGTCCGTATGTTGCTGGAGAATCAGAACTACAAGATCGTCGGCGAATCGGACAATGGCGTGGATGCCATGCAGATGATTCGCGAGACCACACCCGACCTGGTCATCCTCGACATCAGCATCCCCAAGCTAGACGGGCTGGAGGTACTTTCCCGGTTCCAGGCCATGTCCCTGCCTCTGAAGGTGCTGGTATTGACCGCCCAGTCTCCGGCGCTGTTTGCCGTGCGCTGCATGCACTCGGGCGCTGCAGGCTATGTGTGCAAACAGGAAGACCTGAGCGAACTGCTCAGCGCAATCAAAGCCGTGCTGGCCGGGTATAACTATTTCCCCAGCCAGGCCATCAAACACAATCAGACGGTCAATGACGACCTGCAACTTTTCCGACAAGTCAATGACCGTGAATTGATGGTGTTACAACTTTTCGCTCAAGGCCGAAGCAACAAGGAAATCGCCAAGGGCATGTTCCTTAGCAACAAGACGGTCAGCACCTACAAGAAGCGCCTGATGCACAAACTCCAGGTCGACACCTTGGTGGACCTGATCGAAATGGCCAAACGCAACGCGCTGGTCTGAGGGTTTTCATGGCGCGCCTTCTCGCCCGGCTGTTACTCGCCCTGGTGCTGTTCAGCGCTGGGGCCCAGGCCAACCACCACAGCGCGTCTGCCTACGCGCTGCTGGCACGCTCACCGGCAAAACCAGCTCCGCTTTCGCTCACGCCCCAACAACACCAGTGGCTCGAAAGCCGTCACGAGCTGGTGCTGGGCACTTCAGCACCCGACTACCCGCCTTTCGACATCACCAGTGGCGGGCGTGACTATCAAGGTCTCACCGCCGAATATGCCAACCTGATCGGCCTCGCCTTGCAGTTGCCGGTACGGGTGCTGCGCTTTTCAAACCGGCAGGCTGCCGTCGATGCACTCAAACGCGGCGACATCGACCTGCTCGGCAGTGCCAATGGCTATGAGGCAACCACGGACGGCTTGGCACTTTCGCACCCTTATGCCGTTGACCAGCCAGTGCTGGTTACCCGTGAAAATGAAGGCCGCGCACTGGACATGGGCCTGGAAGACATGCGCCTGGGCATGCTCTACCACTACCTGCCAAGGCAGGAGGTTGGCAGCGCCTACCCGAAAGCCCATCTGCTGGCGTTCGGCTCGTCTTCCCAAGCCTTGAATGCCGTGGCATTTGGCCAGGCCGACGTGTTCATCGGCGACACCATCTCCACCCACTATCAACTCAACCGCGGCCACCTGCCTGGCCTGCGCATTGCCAATTTCAGCAAGCACGAAGCCATCGGTTTCAGCTTTGCCGTGCGCCAGCAGGACACCCTGCTGATGGAGCTGGTGAACGCCATACTCGACAGCCAGCCGGCCACCTTGCGCACCAGCATCTTCAAACGCTGGAGTGCAGGCAGCGACCTGCTGTTGACCGACCGCAAGCTGCAGTTGACGGAGACTGAAGAATTCTGGCTGCAACGCCACCCCGTCATGCGCGTGGCGATCGACGACACGGCAGCCCCGGTGTCCTTCTTCGACAGTTCGGGCTATTTCAGGGGCATCACTGCCGACCTGCTGGAGCTCATCCGCCTGCGCACCGGCCTGCGCTTCGAGGTGCAGCGTGCCAGCGGTATCGCCGACATGATCGCCCGGCTCAAGGACGGCCGGGCGGATGTGATTGCGGCGCTCACCACGGATGGCGTAGCCAAGCAGACCCTGCAAATCAGCCGCCCCTACCTGGACAGCGTCTATGTACTGGTCAGCCTCGCTGACAAGGGGCAATTCGCCACCCTGGAACAGCTGAAGGACCGACGGGTCGCGATTACCCGATACAGCGCGATGGACCTGATGCTCTCCACGCGCTATCCGCGCATTGGCCGGATCGAAACCGAGAGCACCTTCTATTCCATCGCCTTGCTCAAAAGCGGCGCTGTCGATGCCATGATCACCACCTTGATCGATGCCAACCATGCCGTGGCCGCCAACCCCGACCTGGTCATACGCACCACGGTCGGCAGCGAGCCTGCCAGCTACGCCATGGCAGCCAGCGACCAGTCGCCGACGCTCGTCTCGATTCTGGACAAAGCACTGTTGAGCATTTCGCCGGAAGAACTGGGGGTGATCAATAACCGCTGGCGTGGCTACAGCCTGCATGACGACAGCACCTGGCAGAAATTTCGCCGGCTTGCCTGGCAAGTGCTGCTGGGCACGGCGCTTCTGTTGCTGCTGGCACTGATCTGGAATGCCCGCCTGCGCCTGCAGATCAGGCAGCGGCAAAGCGCCGAGCGGGCATTGAACGACCAGCTGGCGTTCATGCGCGCGCTGCTCAACGGCACCCCCCACCCCATGTATGTGCGTGACCGTGAGGGCTGCCTGCAAAGCTGCAACGACAGTTACCTGGAGGCTGTACAGGCCTGTAACGAGGAAGTCATGGGCAAGCACCTGGAAGAAAGCCTGTTCGCTGACCGCGAGCAGACCCGCCAGATCCACGCTGACTACCTGCAGGTCATGGCGGCAGGCACCCCGCTGATCATCGATCGCCCCTTGCGGGTCAAAGGCCGGGAAATGACCATCTACCACTGGATACTGCCGTACCGTGACTCGCTGGGCGAGGTACAAGGCATCATCGGCGGCTGGATCGATATCAGTGACCGTCGCCAACTGGTGCTGGAGCTGCGCCAGGCCAAGCAGCAAGCCGAGGATGCCAACCGTGCCAAGAGCACGTTCCTGGCCACCATCAGCCATGAAATTCGCACCCCGATGAACGCGGTCATCGGCATGCTGGAGCTGGCCGTCAAACGCGCCGACCAAGGGCGGGTGGACCGCTCAGCGCTGGAGCTGGCCCATCACTCGGCCAAGGACCTGTTGGGGTTGATTGGTGACATCCTCGACATCGTGCGCATCGAATCCGGGCACCTGTCACTCGCGCCAGAACCGGTCGACCTGGCGGCACTGGTCGAGTCGGTGGGGCGCATTTTCGATGGCCAGGCACGGCAGAAAGGCCTGGCGCTGGAAGTGATCATCGAGCCATCGGCCCGCTGCCATGCATTGCTCGACCCGCTGCGCTTCAAGCAGGTGCTGTGCAACCTGGTCAACAACGCCATCAAGTTTACCGAGCATGGCCAGGTGCGCATCTGCGTCTGTTTGCATGACGAAGGTACGCCCTCCTCCCCGATGCTCGAACTGGAGGTGCGTGACAGCGGCATCGGCATTCACGCCGATGACCTGCAGCGCCTGTTCAACCACTTCATCCAGGCCAACCCGCACAGCCCGGGTGCCCGCGCAGGGACCGGGCTTGGGCTGGCCATCTGCCGAACCCTCTGCGACATGATGGGCGGCACCTTGACGATCAAAAGCCTGGAGGATGTTGGCACCCAGGTTCGTCTTAAGATGCCTTTGCAAACCGTCAGCGCCGTGTCGGTCGGGCTGCCGGTTATCGAGAACGTCGACGTGCCCGATCCACGCTTGAATGTGCTGGTGATCGACGACCACCCCGCCAACCTGCAGTTGATGGCCCAGCAGCTGAGCTACCTGGGCCTTGGCCATACGTGCGCCAGAGATGGCCGCGAAGGCCTGAGCAGCTGGCGTGCCGGCACCTTCGATGTGCTGGTGCTCGACTGCAACATGCCACACATGAACGGCTATCAGCTGGCCAGTGCGATACGCGCTGAAGAACGGCAACGCGGGCGACCGCGCTGCACCATCCTCGGCTATACCGCCAACGCGCAACCCGAGGTCATGCGCAAGTGCCTGGATGCCGGCATGGATGACTGCCTGCTCAAACCCATCAGCCTGAGTACGCTCAGCCAGCGCCTGGCCGGCCTCAAGCCGCAGAGCCGGCAGCCGTGGCGACGCAAACCCTTTGATCTGAATGGCCTGGGCGCGATCGTCGGGCCGGACCCAAAGGACCGCGAGCGTTTTCTCACGGCGCTGCACCAGAGCCTGCGCACCGACCTGATGATCTTGATGGACCTGCCCCCCGAAGACGCGACCGCCGTTGCCGACCAGGCGCACAAGATTCTCAGTGCCGCGCGCCTGCTGGAAGCCACGCCGCTGATGGCGGCGTGCGAGGCGCTGGAAAACATGGGTTTAACAACCCCGCAACGGCAGCTAAGGCGTCAGGCGCTGGCGCGGCACATGCGCCGGGTGGACATGGCCCTGGCGGGAGAGCTTGCAGGTACCGACGAACGTCAATCAGGAAGGCAGCCAAACGCCGAAGCTGGTAGACTGCGCGGCGATATTACCTAAGAGGATTGTTTCATGGCCACTAACCGCTCCCGTCGCCTGCGCAAAAAGCTGTGTGTCGACGAGTTTCAGGAATTGGGCTTCGAGCTGAACCTGGACTTCAAGGAAGATCTGGATGACCAGGCAATCGATGCATTCCTCGATGCCTTCCTGGAAGAAGCCATGGACGCCAATGGCCTCGACTACGTAGGCGGTGACGATTTCGGCCTGGTGTGCTCGGCCAAACGCGGTTCGGTCAGCGAAGAACAACGCGCTGCCGTCGAAGCCTGGCTCAAAGGCCGTGGCGAACTGACCAAGATCGAAGTCAGCCCACTGCTCGACGCCTGGTATCCGGACAAGCCGATCAACGCGGCTGAGTGATACCTGCGCGGTACCCAGCGGCTTGAACGCTGAAAAGGCCACCCTTTGCGGTGGCCTTTTTTGTGGGTGGCGTTTTCCGTCGAACGTGGCCCATCGTGGCTACGCTTGGGGCATAATGCGCGTTCTATTACGTTCTGGGGCCATCATCTCTTACAGCCCCAATGTCCTTTTCCCTCGCCGCAGGGTATTTACTGAATATGATCAAAACGCTCCGTCCCCTCGTTCTAGCCGGCCTGCTGCTGCCCTTCGCCTTGCCTAGCCAGGCCGCCGCCGTCAATACCAGCCTGCCGCCCAAGGTGCAGCAGGCGCTGAAAGCCAACAAATTGCAGGACACCGCGCTGTCGCTGGTGATGCTGCCGCTGGATGGGCCTGGCACGGCGACGGTGTTCAATGCCGATGTGTCGGTGAACCCGGCCTCGACCATGAAACTGGTCACCACCTACGCGGCTCTGGAACTGCTCGGCCCGACCTTCCAGTGGAAGACCGAGTTCTACACCGACGGCACCCTGAGCAACGGTGTGCTCAACGGCAACCTGTACCTCAAAGGTGGCGGCGACCCGAAGCTGAACATGGAAAAACTTTGGCTGCTGATGCGTGACCTGCGCGCCAACGGCGTGCGCACCATCACCGGTGACCTGGTGCTGGACCGTAGCCACTTCGTGCAGCCTAACCTGCCGCAGTTCAACGATGACGGCGGTGACGTCAACAAGCCCTTCCTGGTCAAACCCGACTCACTGCTGGTCAACCTCAAGGCACTGCGCTTCGTTGCCCGCAACGATGGTGGCAAGGTGACGATCGCGGTCGAACCGCCGATTGCCAACATCCGCATCGACAACCAGGTCAAAGCCGTGGCGTCCAAGCAGTGCACCGGTGACGTGCGCTACAACCCTGTGCAACAGGCCGATGGTGTCAGCGTGGTGGTCAGCGGCCAGCTGGGTGATGGCTGCAACTCGCAGACCTATCTGTCGCTGCTCGATCACCCGGCCTACGCCGCCGGTGCCGTGCGGGCGATCTGGAACGAGCTGGGTGGCAGCATTCAGGGCAGCGACCGCGTCGAGAACGTCCCGAAGAGCGCACGCCTGCTGGCACGGGCCTTCTCGCCTGATCTGGTGGAAGTGATCCGCGACATCAACAAATACAGCAACAACACCATGGCCCAGCAGCTGTTCCTCAGCCTGGGCGCGCAGTTCCGTACCGATGCCGATGGCGATGACGCCCGCGCGGCGCAACGTGTAGTGCGTCAGTGGTTGGCGAAAAAGGGCATCACCGCGCCACACCTGGTGATGGAAAACGGCTCCGGCCTGTCGCGCGCCGAGCGGGTCAGCACCCGCGAGATGGCGGCGCTGCTCCAGGCCGCTTGGAAGAGCCCCTACTCCGCCGAGTTCATCAGTTCGATGCCGCTGGTGGGCATGGACGGCACCATGCGCAAGCGCCTGAAACGTACGGCAATGACCGGTGAAGGCCATATCAAGACCGGCACGTTGAACACCGTGCGCGCCATCGCGGGCTTCAGCCGTGACAGCAATGGGCATACCTGGGCAGTGGCGGCGATTTTGAACGACCCGAAACCGTGGGGGGCATCGCAGGTGCTGGACCAGGTGCTATTGGACCTGTATCGCCAGCCGAAGCTGGGTGCGAGCGCTGCGGCCAACTGAGGGTAGGAGCGGCCTTGCGTCGCGAAAGGGCTGCGCAGCGGCCCCCTGATTTCAGTGTTAACGCATAAAGTGCGGGGCCGCGTTGCGGCCCTTTCGCGACGCAAGGCCGCTCCTACACGACGCTCAGGTCAACTCCGCTTCGACCCGGTCCCGTCCTGCCTGCTTGGCCGCATACACCCCGGCATCCGCCCGCAACAGCAACGCGTCAGCCCCCTCCCCTGGCCGCCAGCCCGCCACACCAAAGCTCGCCGTGACCTCGCCCACGCCCTCGATCGGGACGTTGCGCACGCTTTGCCACAGCTCAAGCGCCAGCAACCGCGCCTGCTCGGCATCGCTGCCTGGGCACAGCACCATGAACTCTTCCCCTCCCAACCGGCAGAACACGTCGGTTCGCCGCAGGCGATGGCCGATGCGCTGGCACAGGCTGCGCAGCACCAGGTCGCCCACCGCATGGCCGAACTGGTCGTTGATGCGCTTGAAGTGATCGATATCGAGCATGATCACCGCCAGCGCCAGGCCATCGCGCTGGGCGCGGTCCAGCTCGGCCTTGAGCCGCTCCTGGAAATAGCGCCGGTTATGGATACCGGTCAGTGAATCGGTCACCGACAGGGCACGCAACTCCTCCTCCACCCCCTTGAGGTCGGAGATGTCGGTCAGGTAGCCATGCCACAAGGTACATCCCGCCTCACCCACCTCCGGGGTCGCCTCGCCACGCACCCAGCGCAACCCCGCCTGCGGCAGGCACACCCGGTATTCTTCGCGCCACGGCGTAAGGTGGGCGGCGGAATAGCCCACCGAACGGCGCACGCGCTCCAGGTCATCGGGATGAATGCGCTCGAACACCACCGTGGCATCCTCACGCAACTGCTGCAGGTCGACCTCATAAATGTCGTAGAGGCCTTTGCTGGCATACGGGAAGCAGGAATGGCCATTGGCATCCAGGCGGTACTGGTAGATGCCGCCCGGCACTTCGGCACTGAGTTTTTCCAGCAGCCGGTCACGCGCGGCCAGCGCCTCGTGCACCCGGCGCCGCTCGGTGACGTCGATGCAGATGGCCAGGTAGCCAACCCACAACCCTTGTTCATCGAGCATGGCGGTGACCAGCATGTTGGCCACAAGGTGACTGCCATCGGTGCGTACCAAGGTCCACTCGCCAGGCTCTTCACCCCTTTCCTGCACCGTTTCGGCAAACATGGCCTGGCCGCCGGCGATGTGGCGCCCGTAGCGCAAGCTCAAGGCGTGGGCGCGCTGGCTGAGTTCGTCGGGCAACACCAGGTCCTCGAGGCGCAAATGGCCGATCGCCTCGTTGGCCGAATAGCCGAGCATGCGCTCGGCACCGGCATTGAAGGTGCTGACCACCCCCTTGAGGTTGGTGGCGATGATCGCCACCTGGGTCGCTGCATCCAGCACGCTGCGCAACTGGTTGTGGGTGCCGCGCAAGGACTGCTCGCTGACCCGCAGCTCGGCCGTGCGCTGCTCGACCAGGGTCAAGGCGCGCTGGCGCTGGCTGAACAGGTTGTAGAGCAAGGCACTGAGCAGCACGCTCAACAGCCCACCCAACAGGCCGACGGTCAGTGCAGCCGAAGAGTGATTGGCCTTCAGAAAAGCCTGGCTCGGCCGAATGAGCAACTGGAAAGGGTGATCGGCCAAGTACAACAACTGGCTGCTGGCCAGGGCCAGGGGCGCGGCCTCATTTCGTGAGTCGAACACCACTTCAGGTCCTTTCAGCCCGGACGGGTCTTCGATACGCACGACCAGGTTGTCATCGGCCGCCGCCGGCAGGCCATCGCTGATGAGATCGCGCAGGTTGAGCAACGCCATCACATAGCCCACCGCCGCGCCTTGGGGGGCGGCGTCGGAGAACACCGGTGCCACCATCAACAGGCCGCGTGCATCCGCTGCCGGCCGAACAGCGCCAGTCTCCGATATGGCCAGAGGCTCCGACACCGCCATGCTGCCAGGTTCCAACGCACGCGCCAGGGTGGCCTGCGGCGCACCTTTGCCAGCCAGGTCAAGCCCGTAAGGAAGCGCAGGCGCGTCTGTCGACTGGGTGAAGCGCACAGGAAAGTAGTGATCACGCAGGGGCGCCGGTTGCCAAGCGCCCTGTGCATCCTGATCGCGGATCACATAGTTCTGGCCCAACCAGGTAGCGGTGCTGTGCTCGAATTCGGCGCGCTGCGCGGCCTCGACCCGCGGCGCCCAAGCGTAAGCCAGGGTGCGGCGCAACAAGGGCCGTGCGTAGCCCTCGAATTCGCGGGGGGTAACCTCGTTGGAGAAGCTGAAAAACCGCCGCAGCCCGTCCAGGCGCTGCTGCTGATCGTCAAAGCGCTCAGCGATGCGGCTGAAGCGCTCGCTGGCCAGCAACTCGAAGCGCTGGCGCAACTGCTGCTTGTAGAACGCCTGCGCGGCAAGGGCCAGGATGGCCGACAACAGGCAGCCGGCCACCAATGCCACCAGCGCCACCGCCCACGCGGACACGCCTTCGGTGCACAGGCCAAGCAACCTCGCACGCACGCCAAACTTGGACATACACCCATCTCGTCACGTCAGCGTCCTGCGGATTATCTTGCCCTGGCATCAGTTATAGCTATTGGCCACTAGCTGCGCAATGTACCTCGTCGCCTCAACGCAATTGCAGGCGCCACGCCCGATGAATGCGGTTGTTGCGGGCGAAGTCCGGGTCCAGGGTCTGGGCGCTGATTTCCTCCACCGCGTAGCGCGCCATCAGGTGCTCATCGAGCTGGAACTTGCGGAAGTTGTTGGAGAAATACAGCACGCCACCCGGCGCCAGGCGCGCCATCGCCAGGTCGAGCAGCTGCACATGGTCACGCTGAACGTCGAACACCCCTTCCATACGCTTGGAGTTGGAGAAGGTCGGCGGGTCGATGAAGATCAAGTCATAGCTGTCACGGTTGGCTTCCAGCCAGGCCATCACATCGCCCTGCTCCAGGCGGTTACGCTCGGAGAAGCCATTGAGCGCAAGGTTGCGCCGCGCCCAGTCCAGGTAGGTTTTCGACAGGTCGACGCTGGTGGTGCTGCGAGCACCGCCCTTGGCCGCATGCACAGTGGCCGTGGCGGTGTAGCAGAACAGGTTGAGGAAGTGCTTGCCGGCGGCCTCGCGCTGGATGCGCATGCGCATCGGGCGATGGTCGAGGAACAAGCCGGTGTCGAGGTAGTCGGTGAGGTTGACCAGCAGCTTGACGCCGCCTTCGTTGACTTCCTGGAAGCGCCCCTCGGTGGCTTGGCGCTCGTACTGGCGGGTGCCGCTCTGCCGCTCACGGCGTTTGAGCACCACGCGCTGAGGGGAAATACCCAACGCCTGCGGGATCGCCGCCAGTGCATCGAGCAGGCGCGCCTGGGCCTTTTCCGGGTCGATCGAGCGTGGCGCGGCGTACTCCTGCACGTGCACCCAGTCGTGGTAAAGGTCGACTGCCAGGGCGTACTCGGGCATGTCGGCATCGTACAGACGGTAGCAGTCGACCTGCTCGCGACGGGCCCACTTGCCCAGTTGCTTGAGGTTCTTCTGCAGGCGGTTGGCGAACATCTGCGCGCCTTCCGACAAACGCGCCGGTTCGCTGGCCTGCGGCTCCTGACGACGGGCATCGGCGGGTTCAGCTTGGGCGTCACGGCGCTCGCCAGTCACGAACTGGTCAGGCTGCACCTTGAACAACAGCAGCTTGCACGGCAATGCACCGTTCCAGAAGGCGTATTGCTTGTGGCTGCGAATGCCCATGCGCTTGCCCAGCTCCGGCGCCCCGGTGAACACCGCGGCTTCCCAGCCCATGCACGCCTGGCGCAGACGCTCGCCAAGGTTCTGGTAGAGGTACAACAGGCTGGCTTCGTCACCCAGACGCTCGCCGTATGGCGGGTTGCTGATCACCAGGCCTTTCTGGTTCTGGTCAGGCCGCGGCTCGAAGGTGCTGACCTCGCCCTGGTAGATCTTGACCCAGTCGCTCAGGCCCGCACGCTCGACGTTGTTGCGCCCGGGCTGGATCAGCCGCGGGTCGGCCTCGTAGCCACGGATCCACAGCGGTGGCTTGGCCAAACCGGCCTGCGCACGCGCTTGCGCCTCGTCGTGAACCTTGCGCCACAGTGCCGGCACATGGCCAAGCCAGGCGCTGAAGCCCCAGCGTTCGCGCTTGAGGTTAGGGGCGATGTCGGCGGCGATCATGGCGGCTTCGACCAGGAAGGTACCCACACCGCACATCGGGTCGGCCAGGGCGCCGCCTTCGGCAGCGATGCGTGGCCAGCCGGCGCGGATCAGCACCGCTGCCGCGAGGTTTTCCTTGAGCGGCGCGGCGCCTTGCTGCAGGCGATAGCCGCGCTGGTGCAGGCTGTGGCCAGACAGGTCGAGCGAGAGAATCGCCTCGCCACGGTCCAGGCGCAGGTGCACGCGCACATCGGGGTCGATCTTTTCCACCGACGGGCGCAGGCCTTCGCGGTTGCGCAGCTTGTCGACGATGGCGTCCTTGACCTTGAGCGCACCGAAGTGGGTGTTGTCGATGCCCGAGCCATGGCCACTGAATTCCACCGCAAGGGTGCCGTCGGCCGCCAGGTGGTCTGCCCAGTCAACCGCGTTGACGCCGTCGTAGAGGTCGTCGGCGTTCTTCATGTTGAAGCGCTTGAGAACCAGCAACACCCGGTTCGCCAGGCGCGACCACAGGCACAGGCGGTAGGCGGTTTCCATGTCGGCGGCGCCGCGAATGGCCGAGGTGTGCTCACGCACTTCATCGAGGCCGAGGCCCTTGGCCTCTTCAGCGAGCAGGCCTTCCAGGCCTTTGGGGCAGGTGAGGTAAATTTCGAAACGGTCCGACATGAGTATTCCAGAGCCTTGGGCTATTTGACTGACGAGGCGACGCATCGCCCCGCGATGTTTGCCCGAACACCCTTCCAGCAGGCATCCGAGTGGCCATTGCCTGCGCGCAATTGCGCAGCGCAACGACCGGGCCGCCTGACCGACCAGCACTTCGCCAGGGGCAAAGACAGCTTAGATCATCAGGCAGTATTAAAAATTCGAGCGATCCACGGGCCGATGTGACCCTTCGTCGCATTTCAAAATAATTCTGTCATCGCGCAGCGACGCTGGCGAAATGACGTCAATGATCGGCAAACCCCGATCATTGCGGGCTCAGCGACAAATAAGGTTGAGTCGCATTTATTTACTTATCCCTTCACCCTTAGAAACGTTACGTCCTTATGACAAATCGATCATTCACACTGTGACGCGCATTCGTTAGAACTGGTCTCAGGCCGCTTCGCAACGAGGCGGCACCTTCCGCTCGCCACGCCGGCAGCGAGCGCATACCGGCAGAACGATTCTGCCCGGCCTCGGAGAGGCCGACGGGACATTACAGTCAACAAGTGAGGGCAGCACCCTATGAGAAGACTTAAGCGTGATCCGTTGGAAAGAGCATATAAACGTGGTTTCCTGTACGGGATCGCCGGTAAATCCAAGGAGCTTTGCCCCTACGAGGGTGAAAAACAATTCAACTGGAACAATGGCTGGCGAGAAGGTTTCGATGCGAGGTGCGCCGGTGAAACAGGCATCGCTGGCATCCACAGGCTCTCCGAAAATCACGCCTTTGGCTGAACGAGGACACTGAATTCGAGTCACCATGCGCGCCCCATCCGGGCGGCGGGCTTCGGCCCAGGGGCCCCTTGATGGGGCCCTTTTTATGCCCGCGATTTATGCGCGAGGCAGAGCGGCAATCGCATCGACCGATTCGCGAATCAGCGCCGGCCCCTTATAAATGAAGCCCGAGTAAATCTGTACCAGGCTGGCACCCGCAGCGATTTTCTCGGCGGCGTGACGCCCCTCGGTAATGCCACCCGCCGCAATGATCGGCAGCTTGCCGCCCAGCTCACCGGCCAACACCTTCACCGTGTGGGTGCTCTTCTCAAGCACCGGCGCACCCGACAAACCACCGGCTTCGCCGCCATAAGGCAAGTGCTCGACGCCTTCGCGGCTCAGGGTGGTGTTGGTGGCGATCACCGCGTCCATGCCCGATTCCATCAGCGCAGCAGCCACCAGTGCGGTTTCTTCGTCGCTCATGTCGGGGGCGATCTTGATCGCCAAGGGCACGCGCTTGCCGTGCGTCACTGCCAACTGCTCACGGCGCTCGGCCAAGGCATCGAGCAACTGCTTCAGCGAGTCACCAAACTGCAGGCTGCGCAGGCCCGGTGTGTTCGGCGAGCTGACATTGACGGTGATGTAGGTGGCTTCGGTGTAGACCTTGTCCAGGCAGATCAGGTAGTCATCGACCGCCCGCTCGACCGGAGTGTCGAAGTTCTTGCCGATGTTGATGCCCAGTACGCCGTTGTAGCGCGATGCCCGCACGCGTTCGAGCAGGTGATCGACGCCCAGGTTGTTGAAGCCCATGCGGTTGATGATCGCCGTTGCCTCTGGCAGACGGAAGATCCGCGGCTTCGGGTTGCCGGGTTGCGGGCGCGGTGTGACGGTACCGATCTCGACGAAGCCGAAGCCCAGTTGGGCGAAGCCGTCGATTGCCGCGCCGTTCTTGTCCAGGCCAGCGGCGAGGCCCACCGGGTTGGCAAAGTTCAAGCCCATGACCGACACCGGCAACGCCGCCGGCTGTTTGCACAGCATGCCGTTGAGGCCGAGACGGCCACCGGCACCGATCAGGTCCAGGGACAGGTCGTGGGAGGTTTCCGGGGAAAGCTTGAACAGCAGCTGGCGGGCCAGGGTATACATGGGCGGGCAAGGCTCGGGGTGAATGAGGGGGCGATTATAGCCAGCGCACGGCTGGCATGACAGTAAATCCTCGGGCCGCTTGGCACATGCGTTGCTTCGCTCACCACACACTGCCTTTTCAGTACGGGCGAGGATCCTTGTGAACACAGCACCCCGAGCAACGCCCCTGGCCTGGGTCAACGGCAGCGACGCACCGGAAAAAACCAGCCTGAACATTGGCTTCATGGCCCTGACCGACTGCGCCTCGGTGGTGGTCGCCGCCACCCAGGGCTTTGCCCAGCAACACGGCCTGACCCTCAACCTCAAGCGCCAGGGCTCTTGGGCGGGGCTGCGCGACAAACTGGTCAGCGGCGAACTGGATGCCGCGCACTGCCTGTATGGCCTGGCCTATGCCGTGCACCTGGGCATTGGCGGTGTGCCCGCCAGCGACATGGCTGTACTCATGGGGCTGAACCAGAATGCCCAGGCCATCAACCTGTCCCCGGCTTTGCAACGCAAAGGCGTGACCAGCCCTGAGGCATTGGCGCGCCTGGTGCACCAGCAGGGCGCACGCCTGACCTTTGCCCAGACCTTCCCCACCGGAACCCACGCCATGTGGTTGTACTACTGGCTGGCGAGCCAGGGCATCCACCCGCTGCGCGATGTCGACAGCGTGGTGGTGCCGCCCGCGCAGATGGCCGCGCATATCCAGGCTGGCCGCATCGACGGGTTTTGTGCAGGCGAACCTTGGGCGGCGGATGCCGTCGCCAAGGGCCAGGGCTTTACCCTGGCAACCAGCCAGTCGATCTGGCCAGACCACCCGGAAAAGGTGCTCGCTTGCGCCCGCGCCTTCGCCGAGCAGTACCCCAACAGCGCCCGCGCCCTGATCAAGGCGATCCTCGCAGCCAGCCGCTTCATCGAGCAAAGCCCCGAGAACCGCCGCAGCACCGCGCAGTTGCTCAGCGGCAGTGCTTACCTGGACACGCCGACGAGCACTATCGAGCCCCGCCTGCTGGGTGACTACCAAGACGGGCTGGGCAACCAGTGGCAAGACCCCCACGCTTTGCGCCTGTTCGACCAGGGCCGGGCCAACCTGCCGTATTTGTCCGACGGCATGTGGTTCATGACCCAGTTCCGCCGCTGGGGGTTACTGCGAGACGACCCCGACTACCTCGGCGTGGCCAGCCAGGTTCAGCAACTGGCGCTTTACCACGAAGCGGCAGACGCCCTAGGCATAGCGTGCCTTGAACAACCGATGCGAAGCAGCCTGCTGATCGACGGTACCCGCTGGGACGGCAGCGACCCCTACGGCTACGCCCGCAGCTTCAGCCTGAACGCCTTGGGCGACACACCCGAAGCCCGCGTTGGCCTGTGAGGGGGATGAACATGCTGCGTATCCTGCTGATTGACGACACTCAAAACAAACTGGGCCGGCTCAAGGCCGCCTTGAGCGAGGCCGGTTTCGACGTGATCGAAGCCCCTGGCCTGACCATCGATTTGCCCGCCTGCGTCGAAACGGTGCATCCGGACGTCGTGTTGATCGATACCGACTCACCGGACCGCGACGTGATGGAACACGTGGTACTGGTCAGCCGCGACCGACCGCGGCCTATCGTGCTGTTTACCGACGAGCACGACCCCGGCGTGATGCGCCAGGCGATCCAGGCGGGGGTCAGCGCCTATATCGTCGAGGGCATCCATGCTGCGCGTTTGCAGCCGATTCTGGATGTGGCCATGGCCCGCTTCGAGAGCGACCAGGCCCTCAGGGCGCAGTTGCTGGCGCGTGACCAGCAACTGGCCGAACGCAAGCGGATCGAACAGGCCAAGGGCCTGCTGATGAAGATGAAAGACTGCAACGAAGAGCAGGCCTACACCCTGATGCGCCGCCAGGCCATGAGCCGCCAGCAGAAGCTGATCCAGGTGGCCGAGCAGATCATCGCCATGCACGAGATGCTGGGTTGATGTGCTCGACATGAGATTTTTGGGGCCTGTCAGATCGAGCGCCGCCCGCGCGGCGCATCGCGAGCTTTGCTCGCTCCTACGTTTGTTTCGGGCCAATTATTCCTGCGCCATTTGCGCGCAAACGCCTTGGCGCATTACGCGATATCGCGTCGTAAAAACGAGGGGTCGCGTGCGTCCATAGCAGGTGTTACTGGCCAAAAACAAACGTAGGAGCGAGCAAAGCTCGCGATGCGCCGCGCGGGCGGCGCTCGATCTGACAGGCGCCAAAAATCTAAAGACAGTCCCAGCCAATTCTTGGCCCATCTCTTGCTGAACAAACATCACCGGTAGCCAACGGCGGTTGCCCCACTTAAATCCCGACAAAGACGTCGCTCACCCTTCCACAGCCGTGGACCGGGTAGCGGCGTCTTTTTCGTTCCGTTGCTTTGCCGAGTGAGGTGTTCAATGAGTACCAGCTTCTGGAAATCCGGGCATGTGCCCACGCTGTTCGCCGCGTTCCTGTATTTCGACCTGAGCTTCATGGTCTGGTACCTGCTCGGCCCACTGG
This sequence comes from Pseudomonas sp. SWRI50, assembly GCF_014269095.1. Taxonomy (NCBI): domain Bacteria; kingdom Pseudomonadati; phylum Pseudomonadota; class Gammaproteobacteria; order Pseudomonadales; family Pseudomonadaceae; genus Pseudomonas; species Pseudomonas sp. SWRI50. The sequence continues at coordinate 62,282 of NZ_JABWRW010000025.1, forward strand.
CGGTGCAAATCGCAGCCGACCTGCAGTTGAGTGCACAGCAACGGGGCCTGATGGTGGCCACGCCGATCCTGGCCGGCGCAATACTGCGCTTTGCGATGGGGCTGCTGGTTGACCGCCTTTCGCCCAAGACCGCCGGCCTGATCGGCCAGGTGATCGTCATCGTCGCCCTGGCTGGCGCTTGGTACCTGGGCGTGCACAGTTATGAGCAGGCCTTGCTGCTAGGGGTGTTCCTCGGCTTTGCCGGCGCCTCGTTCGCGGTTTCGCTGCCGCTGGCCTCGCAGTGGTACCCGCCGCAGCACCAAGGCAAGGCCATGGGCATCGCCGGGGCCGGCAACTCCGGCACGGTGTTCGCCGCTTTGCTGGCTCCCGCCTTGGCTGCAGGCTTTGGCTGGAACAACGTGTTCGGCTTCGCCCTGATCCCGCTGTCGCTGACCCTGGTGGTGTTCGCGCTGCTGGCACGCAACGCGCCCGAGCGGCCCAAGCGCAAAGCCATGGCCGACTACCTCAAGGCCCTCGGTGACCGCGACAGCTGGTGGTTCATGTTCTTCTACAGCGTTACCTTCGGCGGCTTCATCGGCCTGGCCAGTGCCCTGCCCGGCTACTTCAGCGACCAGTATGGCCTGAGCCCGGTTACCGCCGGCTACTACACAGCCGCCTGCGTGTTTGCCGGTAGCCTGATGCGTCCGCTCGGCGGCGCTCTGGCCGATCGCTTTGGCGGCATTCGCACCCTGTTGGGCATGTACAGCGTGGCCGCCATCTGCATCGCGGCCGTAGGCTTCAACTTGCCCAGCGCGGCGGCGGCGCTGGCGCTGTTCGTCAGCGCCATGCTCGGCCTGGGCGCTGGCAATGGCGCCGTGTTCCAGTTGGTGCCACAACGTTTCCGCCAGGAAATCGGGGTAATGACTGGGCTGATCGGCATGGCCGGTGGCATCGGCGGCTTCCTGCTGGCCGCGGGCCTTGGCACCATCAAGCAACACACCGGCGACTATCAATTGGGGCTGTGGCTGTTCGCCAGCCTCGGCTTGCTGGCCTGGTTCGGCCTGCATGGCGTCAAGCAGCGCTGGCGCACCACTTGGGGCTCGGCTGCCGTGACCGCGGCGCGGGTCTGAGGCGCCCCCATGAGCCTGCAACTGAGCTTTGCCCACGCCAGCGCCACCGGCCCCCGCGCGGAAAACCAGGATGCCCTGCGCCTGGTCACCCCGGCGCCGGAGCTGGCCGCCAGCAAGGGCTACCTGTTCGCCCTCGCCGACGGTGTCAGCCAATGCGCCGATGGCGGCCTGGCCGCACGGGCCAGCCTGCAGGCGCTGGCCTTGGACTACTACGCCACGCCCGCCACCTGGAGCGTGGCACAGGCGCTGGACCGCCTGCTGCTGGCGCAGAACCGCTGGCTGCGCGCCCAGGGCAGCGGCCAGCCGCTGTTGACCACACTCAGCGCACTGGTGCTGCGCGGTCGGCGCTTTACCCTGGCGCATGTCGGCGACTGCCGCGTCTACCGCTGGCACCACGGCCGCCTGCAGTGCCTGAGCGAAGACCACGTGTGGGATCAACCGGGCATGCAGCATGTGCTCAAACGCGCACTAGGGCTGGACCAGCACCTGTTGGTCGATTACCTGGAAGGCGAACTGCAGGCAGGCGAGTGCTTCGTGCTCTTGAGCGATGGGGTCTGGGCCAGCCTGGGTGACCAGCACATCCAGTCGGTCTTGCGCGAGCAGCCCGACCTGCAACAGGTGGCCGACACTCTGGTTGCCAGCGCCCACCTCAATGGCAGCCAGGACAACGCCAGCGCCTTGTTGGTGCAGGTTGAACAACTGGGGCCGACCAACCTGGGCGATACCTTGGCACAGCTGCAGCAGTGGCCTGTGCCCGGCCCCCTTCGCGAAGGCCAAGTGATCGATGGCTGGCAGATCGAGACGCTGCTCTCGCACAGCCGCCAATCCCTGCTGTACCGGGCACGCGACGGCCACGGCCACGCATGGCTGCTCAAGACCCTGCCCGCTGCCCGCGAGCAGGAGCCCGGGGCGGCGCAAGGGCTGCTGATGGAAGAGTGGTTCCTGCGCCGGGTGGCCGGGCGGCACTTCCCTGAACTGCACGTCGCCAGCCAGCGCCAGCACCTGTACTACGTGATGCGCGAATACCCCGGCCAAAGCCTTTCGGCGCTGCTCAACGAGCACGGGCCGCTGCCGCTGGCGCAGTGGCTGGAAATGGCCCGTCAACTGCTGCAAGCCGTCGGCGTGCTGCATCGGCGCAACTTGCTGCACCGCGACATCAAGCCAGAAAACCTGCACCTGGGCGCCGATGGCCAACTGCGCCTGCTGGACTTCGGTTTGGCCTACTGCCCTGGTCTGTCCGAAGACCCGCAGCACGAGCTGCCCGGCACGCCCTCCTTCATCGCCCCGGAAGCCTTCGAAGGCCAGCCCCCCAGCCCGCGGCAAGACCTCTATGCCGCCGGCGTGACGCTCTACCACCTGCTGACCGGGCACTACCCCTATGGCGAAGTGGAGCCGTTCCAGCGGCCACGCTTCGGCCAGCCGGTCAATGCCTCGCGCTATCGCCCTGACCTGCCGGAATGGTTGCAGCACAACCTGCTGCAAGCGGTGGCGGCCGACCCGGCGCACCGCTTTGAAACCGCTGAACACTGGTTGCTGCTGCTCGAACGCGGCGACCGCCAGGATGCGCCCAATCGCCCCCGGCCGCTGCTGGAGCGCGAACCGCTGAAAGTCTGGCGCACCCTGGCCCTGCTGTCCCTGCTGTGTAACCTGATACTGCTGCTCACCCTGCTCAAAGGCTGAGCCGCCTTGCCGATGAGGAAACGTTGATGAATGCAAAAGTCTGGCTGGTCGGTGCTGGCCCTGGTGACCCCGAACTGCTGACCCTCAAGGCCGTGCGTGCACTGCAGCACGCCCAGGTGGTGATGATCGACGACCTGGTGAACCCCGCCGTGCTGGAGCATTGCCCGCAGGCACGGGTGATTGCCGTAGGCAAGCGCGGTGGCTGCCGCTCCACGCCGCAGGCCTTTATCCAGCGCCTGATGTTGCGCCATGCACGCCAGGGGCGATGCGTGGTACGCCTCAAGGGCGGCGACCCGTGCATCTTCGGCCGGGGTGGCGAAGAAGCCGCCTGGCTGCAAGGCCATGGCATCGAGGTCGAGCTGGTCAACGGCATCACGGCAGGCTTGGCGGGGGCGACGCAATGCGGCATATCACTGACGTCTCGCGGGGTGAGCCGCGGCGTGACGCTGGTAACCGCACATACCCAGGATGACAGCGAACTGAACTGGGCGGCGCTGGCGCAGGGTGGCACGACGCTGGTGGTGTACATGGGTGTTGCGCGGCTGGAGCAAATTCGCCAAGGGCTGCTGCAAGGTGGCATGGCGCCCCATATGCCGGTGGCGATGATCGAGAATGCGTCATTGCCGCAGCAGCGTGAGTGCCGCAGTGATGTGCAGGGGATGGTTGACGATGCGCGGGCATTCGGGCTCTGCAGCCCGGCAATTCTGGTGATTGGCGAGGTGGTTGGGGTTGCTCAGGCACAGCTGATGGAATGGTCAGCCGCTGGCTAGCGGCGTGTTGCTTGTGCTGGCCTCTTCGCTGGCAAGCCAGCACCCATGAAATCGCAGGCAAAGAAAAACCCGGCCGAGGCCGGGTTTTTCATGAAGCATCGAACCAATTACTTGGCTTGGGCTTCTACTTGCGCTTCAACGCGACGGTTAACAGCGCGACCTTCTTCGGTGGCGTTGTCAGCAACCGGACGGGTCTCACCGTAGCCAACCGAGTCAACACGGCTCGATTCTACGCCGTACTGCTGGGTCAGAACTTGCTTAACAGCGTTGGCACGACGCTCGGACAGCTTCTGGTTGTAAGCGTCTGGACCTACGGAGTCAGTGTGACCTTCAACCACGGTGGTGGTTTGTGGGTACTGCTTCATGAAGTCAGCCAGGTTCTTGATGTCGCCGTAGCTGTTTGGCTTGACGACCGACTTGTCGAAGTCGAACTTGACGTCCAGCTCAACACGAACGACTTCGGCAACAGCCGGGCAGCCGTCGGCGTCAACGGTAACGTTGGCCGGGGTGTCTGGGCACTTGTCGACGTTGTCGCACACGCCGTCGTTGTCGCTGTCGGAGCAGACTTCAGCTACTGGAGCCGGAGCTGGAGCAACTTTGCCACCGCTGCCACCGAAGTTCAGACCAACACCAACGGATGGGCCCCACTCGGTGTTGCCGTTGTCGATGTTGTACATGGCTTCAACGCCAGCACGGGCGAAGAACATGTCGGTGATGTACCACTTGGCGCCAGCGCCAACGTTGGCGAAGGTGGAGTGGTCGCGGCCGCTACGGGTAGCTTGGCCCAGGCTCTCGTGAGCGAAACCAGCAGAAACGTACGGACGCAGAGCATCGCCTACGGTACCGAAGTGGTAGGTAGCGTCGAGCTTGGCTTTGGAACCTTTGATGTCTTTGTTGAAGACTTCACCACGAGCGTTGTGAGTCTCGTTGTAGCCCAGGTCCAGGGAGACGTCGTCGGTCAGGAAGTAACCGAGGCGAACACCAGGATTGGTGCCGTCGTTCTTGAAGTTACGCTCGCTGTCGTAGTACTGCTTGGTAACGTTACCTTCGATTTCGACTGCGCCTTGGCCTTGAGCCAGAACGCCGAACGAAGTAGCGGCTACGAGCGAGCCAATGGCCAAGCCCAAGGTGTTTTTCAATTTCATCCGTTAAATCCCCATCTGGTGATAGTTAAGCAGTCCCACCAACAACAAGGGGGACAACTCGACGGCTAGTCTAGCAGAACTCGCCGATTCGTTAGAGATTATTGCACGCGCTTAAGTTTCATCCAGCCCGTGAAATTTCTCTCGAAGCTTGTCTAGCGCGCGCTTGTAACGCATTTTCGTCGCGCTCAGGCCCATGTGCATGATATCCGCGATTTCCTGAAATTCCAGCTCCGCGACAAATCGCAGCACCAGGATTTCCCGATCGATCGGGTTCACATGCACGAGCCATTTGTCCAGCCCGCCTTTTTCTTCGGGTTTGGGTGCCTTGTCTTCGGACGCCTCTTCAATAGGGTCCAGACTCAAGGCATCCATCAACCGACGTTTGCGTCGCTCCTTGCGGTACTGGGTAATGCACTCGTTGTAGGTGATGCTGTAGAGCCAGGTCTTGAACTTCGATTTACCTTCGAAGTTTTTCAGCCCGTATAGCACTTTCAGCATCACTTCCTGACAGACATCGTCGGCATCCCGGTCGTTCCCCAAATAACGTGCACAGACGTTGAACAGGGTCCGCTGGTAGCGCCGCATGAGCTCCTCATAGGCGCGGGTAACGTGGTACAGCTCCTCATGCGAACGCGCCACCAACTCTTCGTCGGTGAGCTCGCGGGGGTCATAACGCATGGGCGGCGAATGAACTTTATTCAAAACGGATCTGGCCGACAGTCAGGTCAATGTCGCCGCTCGACCCCGTGGGGTCGATTTCGCGGCGGCATACATTAACAGCTTTTGTGCGGTTAGCGGCTATTGACACGCTGCTCAAGCAACACGCGGTTAGACAGCGACACCAGTTCGCCATCATCGGTCAACAGCGTCGTCTTCACCGTGCCGATTTCCTCGATATGCCCTTCGACCTCTCCAATCCGCACCTGCTGGCCGACTTGGTACAGCTCGCGCACGTAGATGCCGGCCAGAATTTGCCCAGCGATTTCGCGGCTACCGAGGCCCATGGCCAAGGCAACGGCCAGACCAACGGTAATCAGCCCGATGACGATCACATGGTTCAGCAGGTCGGTCTTGACCTCGAGCTGGCTGATGGCCACCGAGATGCTGATGATGATCACCAGGCCTTGGGTGATACGCCCAATGCCAGCGGAATACTCAAGGCCAATGCCTTCGGCTGCACCGCGAACCAGGCCATTAGCCACCTGCGCCAGCAGCACGCCGGCCAGCAGCACCAGCGCCGCGCCGAACACTTTAGGCAGGTACAGGGCGAGCATGTCGAGGGTCGCCGACACCCGCTCAAGGCCCAGCGATTCAGCGGCCGAGACGAGGAAGATCAGCAACACGAACCAGTAGACGATCTTGCCGATCAGGGTCGATATCGGCACCTGGATCCCACCCCGGCTCAACATCTTGGTTAGCCCGGTACCGGCCATCAGGCGGTCCAGGCCAAGCTTGGCGAGCAATTTGGAGAGCAGCGCATCAAGCAGCTTGGCCACCACGAAACCGAGCAGCACCACCACCAGCGCGCCGAACAGGTTAGGGATGAAGTTCGCCACCTTGGTCCAAAGGGCCGTCATGGCAGTGACCAGGCTTTGGGTCCAGAGATCCAGTTCCATATTCAATCGGCCTTATCTGCTTTGCTGCCGCTGGCAGCGTTGCGGGTAGAGTTTCTACGCACGGGCGCAACATGCGCCGAGCCATTGTTGACGGCAATCAGCAGCGCCTGGCTCCAACGGCCAAGCAGGCTGAACAGATCACCCGCACCGACCTGGCGGTTGGCGGTTTTCAGCACACGACCCAAGCAGGCGGCGTCATCTCGGTCCTGGCCGGACGGTGACGCCTTGAGCAGGTCGCGCAGGGATTCTTCAAACGGATCGTGCATGGGCACCTCGCGCAGTATCAGCAAGAGACGAGATGGCACAGCGATGGGTCACACATCGCCTTGGGACGAATGTTTCAAAATGAACGAGCGTTGGATTCTTCGCGGGCAAGCCCGCTCCCACAGTGACCGCACTGCAAGATAAATCTGTGCGAAACCTGTGGGAGTGGGCTTGCCCGCGAAGAGGCCAGTACAGGTCAATAGCCATTCACACCCACCGCAAGCGTCGGAACAGCCACCACTGCCCCACCGCCAAGCCCAGCACCAGCAGGCTGGCGAACAGGAAGCCATATGGGCTGTTCGACCCCGGAATACCGCCGACGTTGATGCCGAGCAGCCCGGTGACGAAGCTCATGGGCAGGAAAATACAGGTGATGATGCCGAAGCGGTACATGGTCCGGTTCATCCGCTCGCTGCGGCGCCGGTCCTCGCTCTCAAGCACCAGCGCGGCCCGCTCGCGGGTCAGCTCGAGCTCTTCGAGGTAGCGGATCAGGCTGTTGTTCAACTCGTTCCAGTAGTCGGCATCGGCATCGGCAAACCAGCTCCACTTGCTGCGTGACAGCTGGGCGTAGATTTCACGCTGCGGCGCCAGAAAACGCCGCAGGCCAGCGGCCCGACGGCGGATCTGCTGCAGGCTGCCCTGCTCTGGAGTGTACCGTTCGTCGGATTCGACCTTTTCTTCTTCGAGATCGACCAGTTCGGACAGGTCGCTGACCAGGCCCTGGACCTTTTCGGTCAGCAGTTCTCCCATCAACAGCAACAACTCGGAAGCCGACTTCGGCCCCCTGCCCTCGCTGAGCAACTGCAGAATCTCGTCGCTGGCCCGCAGCGGCCGCAGGCGCAGCGAGATGACCCGCTGCGCCTCGGCGAAAATGCGTACCGAAACCATGTCTTCAGGTTCGGCGCCCGGATTGAGGTTGACCCCGCGCAAAAACAGCAACAACTGTTCATCCACCAGCGGCAGCAAGCGCGGCCGGGTGTTTTCTTCCAGCAGCAAATCGCAGGCAAACTCGCTCAGGCCGCTGTCGCGCAGCAGCCAGGTACGGGTTTGCGGGTGGCTGCGGTCCCAGTGCAGCCAGAGGCTTTCCTGGGGGTGCAGTTGCAGGTCGTCCAGTTCGGTACGGGCAATCGAGCGCGCGCCGCCTTTGCCATCGAGCACCAGGGCATGCACCAGCCCCCACTGCGCGTTGTCTTCCTCGAACATCAAAGCTCCATCAGCGCGTGCGGCGCATCACTCCGGCATTTTCAGCGGGCTTGGCGAAACCAGCACGCCATTGTTGTCGGCATATACGTATTCACCCGAGCGGAAGGTCACGCCGGCGAAGGTCACCGGCACGTCGAGCTCGCCGATGCCGCGCTTGTTGCTCTTTTTCGGGTGGCTGGCCAGGGCCTGCACGCCGACGTCGGTCTGGATCAGGATGTCCACGTCGCGTACGCAGCCGTAGATCACCAGGCCTTCCCAGCCATTTTTGGCAGCTTTCTCGGCCAGCATGTCGCCCAGCAGCGCACAGCGCAGCGAACCGCCGCCGTCGACCACCAGCACCTTGCCCTTGCCGTCGAGTTCGACCTGCTCCTTGACCAGCGAGTTGTCTTCGAAGCATTTGAGGGTGACGATTTGGCCGCCGAACGAATCGCGGCCGCCGAAGTTGCTGAACATGGGTTCGAGCACCTGGACCAGGTCTGGGTAGGCGTCGCAGAGGTCGGGCGTTACGTAATGCTGCATGGGAAGCTCCTGTCAGTCACAACGAAAGCGGGTGTGGGCCAAGGCTACACCGGAGAGGCTGTCGCAGTCATCCAGGACTGAGTGGTCAGCTTGTGCCTGTACCGGCCCTTTCGCGGGCAAGCCCGCGCCTACAGGAATACCACTGGCCTAGGAGCTGCAGTGATCCTGTGGGAGCGGGCTTGCCCGCGAAAGGGCCAGCAAAGGCCGCACAGAATCAACTGGCCAACACAGGCTCCGCCATCACAATCGAAGCATGCACGGGCACCAAGGGGTCCCTCAACCAGCGCTCCACCAACGGCCAGACCTGAGCCTGGGCCGCCTTGCTGACCAGCATGTCGACATGCCCGAACGCCTCGAAACCTTCCTCGCGCCCCAGCCGCAGAAACTGCTTGCGCGACCCGCCCAACTGCTCGAACAGCTTGCGGCAAGCCCATACAGGGTCCTGGAAGTCGCCCGCGCCGGCCACGGCCAGCACCGGCACATCGACCCGTGCAAGCCCGGCCCACCAGTCATTGTCCTTGTCGCCAAAGCGCCCGAACAGGCCATGCCAGCGCATGCTTTCAAGGGCCAGGCCGATCGGCTCGTCCTCGGGGCCACGCTTTAAGCGCTGCCCCGGAATCTGCCGCCAGCGCTTGAGCAAAAACTTCGCCCCCCACACCACCGGCGGCACTTTCAAGGGCCAGTACACGCGGCTGACCTGGGTGCCGAAGAACGCCGCGCTGGCAACTTGCTCAGGCGGCAAATACCCGCCACCCAGTGCGGCGGCCAGGGTGGTACCGCCCAGGGAATGGCCAACCCAGTGCGGCGCCTGGCCGGCCTGCTCCTGAACGAATGCAGCAACCAAGGGCAAGTCATCGCGGGCATAGTCGGCGACACGGTTGTGCTGCCACTGGCGATTGCGCGGCGACAGGCCATGGCCACGCATTTCTGGGATCCACACATCAAAACCTGCGCGGGCGAGAAACGCGCCCAGGCCGATGCCTTTGGGCGAATACCAGAAACGGCGGTTGGAGAAACTGCCGTGCAAGAGAATGACCGGTACGCCCTGGGCGCCTGGCTGGTCGGCCAACCCAAGGCGGGTCACGGCCAGCTCGACGCTCGGGTCGGGGCTGTTGCCTGCCTTGATCCGGTACACGTCCTCGCTCAAGTCGCCTCGGCGCTCTGCGCTGAGCAAGGCCACGGGAAATAAAGTGCTACTGCTATGCATAAGGTTGCTTGGTGCACAAAAAAGGGCGGGAACCATTACTGGAACTCGCCCTGGATAAAACCAGGCGGGAGCGCGCCAGACGCGCCCCCGCAATTCACTGCATCAGGCTGCGCCCTGGCCCTCAGCCAGGAAGAACCAGGTCTCGAGCACCGAGTCCGGGTTCAGCGACACGCTTTCGATGCCCTGTTCCATCAGCCATTTGGCCAGGTCTGGGTGGTCCGATGGGCCCTGGCCGCAGATGCCGATGTACTTGCCGGCCTTGTTGCACGCCTGGATGGCGTTGGCCAGCAGCTTCTTGACGGCCGGGTTACGCTCGTCGAACAGGTGCGCAATGATCCCCGAGTCACGGTCCAGGCCCAAGGTCAGCTGGGTCAGGTCGTTGGAACCGATCGAGAAGCCGTCGAAGAATTCCAGGAACTCTTCGGCCAGAATCGCGTTGGACGGCAGCTCGCACATCATGATCACGCGCAGGCCATTGTCGCCACGGGCCAGGCCGTTTTCGGCCAACAGGTCGATGACCTGGCTGGCTTCGCCCAAGGTGCGCACGAACGGCACCATGATTTCGACGTTGGTCAGGCCCATTTCGTTGCGCACGCGCTTAAGCGCGCGGCATTCGAGCTCGAAGCAGTCACGGAACGATTCGCTGATGTAACGCGAAGCGCCACGGAAGCCCAGCATCGGGTTTTCTTCTTCCGGCTCGTACAGCTTGCCGCCGATCAGGTTGGCGTATTCGTTGGACTTGAAGTCCGACAGGCGCACGATGACCTTTTTCGGGTAGAAGGCTGCCGCCAGGGTGCTAATGCCTTCGACCAGCTTCTCGACATAGAAGCCGACCGGGTCGTCGTAACCGGCGATGCGCTTGTCGACGCTGTCCTTGAGCTCTGCCGGCAGGCCGGCATAGTTCAGCAGCGCCTTGGGGTGCACGCCGATCATGCGGTTGATGATGAACTCCAGGCGCGCCAGGCCGACACCGGCGTTGGGCAGCTGAGCGAAGTCGAAGGCACGGTCTGGGTTGCCGACGTTCATCATGATCTTGAACGGCAGGTCCGGCATGGCGTCGACCGAGTTCTGCTTGATGTCGAAGCCCAGCTCGCCTTCGAAGATAAAGCCGGTATCGCCTTCGGCGCAGGAGACAGTCACGCCCTGGCCGTCCTTGAGCAGTTGGGTGGCGTTGCCGCAACCGACAACGGCCGGAATACCCAGCTCACGGGCAATGATCGCCGCGTGGCAGGTACGCCCGCCACGGTTGGTGACGATAGCGCTGGCGCGCTTCATGACCGGTTCCCAGTCCGGGTCGGTCATGTCGGAGACCAGCACGTCGCCCGGCTGGACCTTGTCCATTTCCGACACGTCGTTGATCACGCGGACCTTGCCGGCGCCGATGCGCTGGCCGATGGCGCGGCCTTCGACCAGTACGGTGCCTTTCTCTTTGAGCAGGTAGCGTTCCATGACATTGGCGCTGGAACGGCTTTTTACGGTTTCAGGGCGGGCCTGAACGATGTACAGCTTGCCGTCGTCACCGTCTTTGGCCCACTCGATGTCCATCGGGCGCTGATAGTGCTGCTCGATGATCATGGCCTGCTTGGCCAGTTCGTTGACTTCGGCGTCGCTCAGGCAGAAGCGGGCGCGTTCGGCGCGGTCGACTTCGACGGTCTTGACCGAACGACCGGCCTTGGCCTCGTCGCCGTAGATCATCTTGATCGCCTTGCTGCCCAGGTTGCGGCGCAGAATGGCCGGGCGGCCGGCCTGCAAGGTTTGCTTGTGCACGTAGAATTCATCAGGGTTGACCGCACCCTGCACGACGGTTTCACCCAGGCCATAGGCGCCGGTGATGAACACCACGTCGCGGAAGCCCGACTCGGTGTCGAGGGTGAACATCACGCCGGCGGTGCCGGTCTCGGAGCGGACCATGCGCTGCACGCCAGCGGACAGGGCCACCAGCTTGTGGTCAAAGCCCTGGTGCACGCGGTAGGCAATGGCGCGGTCGTTGAACAGCGAGGCGAACACTTCCTTGGCCGCGCGGATCACGTTGTCGACGCCGCGGATGTTGAGGAAGGTTTCTTGCTGACCGGCAAACGAGGCGTCCGGCAGGTCTTCGGCGGTGGCCGAAGAGCGCACGGCAACGGCCATGTTGTCGTTGCCAGCGGCCATTTCGGCGAAGGCCGTACGGATTTCCGCATCCAGACGCGCCGGGAATTCAGCTTCCATGACCCACTGGCGAATCTGCGCGCCGGTTTTGGTCAGGGCGTTGATGTCATCCACGTCCAGCGCATCGAGTGCGGCATGGATCCGGTCGTTGAGACCACTCTGTTCGAGAAAATCGCGGTACGCCTGCGCCGTAGTGGCAAAGCCGCCCGGCACCGATACACCAGCACCCGCAAGGTTGCTGATCATCTCGCCCAGGGATGCGTTCTTGCCCCCCACATGCTCCACATCATGGACGCCGAGCTTATCGAGGGAAACTACGTACTCTACCAAGGTGATCTCTCCACTAACTGTGTTGGAAAAGCTCAAAGGCGCCCGCCTGTCTGCTTTGACTTGGCCGGGCGTTTGTGGCCTGTACCTGGAAAATAAGTGAGAATGCCGACAGCCGCATTCGGCAAACCGAACTTATCATATCCAAGAAACGTCATCAGCTTAAGGCCCAGGGTGCAAATGAAAAGAACCGCGTTCTTCATCTCCGACGGCACCGGCATCACCGCCGAGACCCTGGGGCAAAGCTTGCTCGCTCAATTCGAAAGCATTCCGTTCAACAAATTCACCCGCCCCTACATCGATACGCCAGACAAAGCGCGCACCATGGTGCAGCAAATCAACGCTGCCGCCGAGCGCGACGGTGTGCGCCCGATCATCTTCGACACCATCGTCAATCAGGACATCCGCGAGATCCTGGCGACCTCGAATGGCTTCATGATCGACATCTTTTCGTCGTTTTTATCCCCGCTCGAGCAGGAATTGACCGCCCATTCGTCGTATTCCGTCGGCAAATCCCACTCGATTGGCGGCAACTCCAACTACATGGAGCGTATCGAGGCGGTCAACTTCGCCCTGGACAACGATGATGGCGCGCGCACGCACTACTACGACAAGGCCGACCTGATTCTGGTCGGCGTCTCGCGCTGCGGCAAGACGCCAACCTGCCTGTACATGGCCATGCAATTCGGTATTCGTGCGGCCAACTACCCGCTGACCGAAGATGACATGGAGCGCCTGCAACTGCCGGCGGTGCTGAAAAAGCACCACAGCAAGCTGTTTGGCCTGACCATCGACCCGGACCGCCTGACGGCCATCCGCCACGAGCGCAAGCCCAACAGCCGCTATTCCAGCTTTGCCCAGTGCGAATTCGAGGTGCGCGAGGTAGAGAGCCTGTTCCGGCGCGAGAACATTCCCAATATCAATTCCACGCATTTTTCGGTGGAAGAGATTTCGGCGAAGATTCTGGTGGAGAAAGGCGTGGAGCGCAGGTTCAAGTAAGCCTGTAGGAGCGGCCTTGTGTCGCGAAGGGGTGCGAAGCGCCCCCACGATTTGCGCATCAGGCTGATATTGCCGGGGCCGCTATGCGGCCTTTTCGCGACACAAGGCCGCTCCTACAGGGACCGCGATCACCTGCTAGGTGGGACAATTACAAGTAGAAAGCCCCGGCATCACTGCCGGGGCTTTTTCATTTCAGACCACCGATCAGGACGGCACCACCACCGCCTGCCCGCTCATGGCCAGGTCGACCAGCTCGCGGTTGGCCACCGCGTACATCGCATAGTCAGTCCCGGTGGCATTGCGCAGGTCGTCCAGCATCGCGCGCCAGCGCTCGACCATCACCCGGTGTTGCTCGGCCCACAGCGCCACGCGGGCATCCATGTCCTGCGGTGCATCGACCATCTGCAGCACAGAAATGGTGATCGCCCGCTGCTGCAGGTCGATATCGTCGCGGAACGCCTCGCGGGCCAGGGCCTGCCAGTTGTTTTCCACCGGCAGGTTGCTGATCTCCTGCAGGTACCAGGTCAGGTCCAGCGAGCTGCCCACGGCGAAGAACGCCTTGGCCACCTGCGCCGGGTCATGGCCGGTCACATCCGCCGCCTCGATGATCGGCAACAAGGTGTACAGGTGGCTGGTACCGGCCACCATGCGCGCCAGCAGCTCTGGCACACCGGCGTCGACAAAGCCCTGGTAGCGCACCATCCAGCGCTCGCGGGTCGGGCCTTCCAGCAGTTCGTCGAGCTTGAGCCCCAGTTGCGCGATTTTCGGCCCGAAATGCGCGGTATCACGCCCGGCATCCTGCTCGTTGCGGCGGCTGCGCAGGAACCAGCGCGTGGCACGGCGGCCCAGGCGCATCAACTCGTCCATCAGGGTCAGCTGGATTTCGGCCGGCACCTGATAGTCCAGCGCTTCGATCTGACGGAACCAGTGCGGCAGGTGGAAGATGTCGCGCACGATCACATAGGCGCCCGCCACGTTGGCCGGGCTCATGCCGGTCGATTCCTTCAGGCGCTGGACGAAGGTGATGCCCATGTTGTTGACCAGGTCGTTGGCGATCTGGGTGCTGACGATCTCGCGTTTCAGGCGATGACGGCGCATGGACTCGGCAAACTTGCTGACCAGTGACGGCGGGAACGCGGTCTCCATGTCGCGGGTCAGGTAATCGTCGTCCGGCACCAGCGACTTCAGCAGTTGCTCCTTGAGGTCGATCTTGCTGTACGAGATCAGCACCGACAGCTCGGCACGGGTCAGGCCCTGGCCAGCCGCCAGGCGCTCGGCCAGTTGCTCTTCGGACGGCAGGAACTCGATGGCTCGGTCGAGCTTGCCACGCCCTTCCAGGTCCGCCATCAAGCGCTTGTATTCGGCAATCCGCTCGCGAGCGCGGCGCGCCGCCAGGGACAACGCCTGGGTCTGCTTGTAGTTGTTGCCCAGCACCAGCGCGCCGACTTCTTCGGTCATGCTGCCGAGCAACTGGTTGCGCTGCTTCTCGGTCATGTCGCCACCCTGCACCACTTCATTGAGCAGGATCTTGATATTGACCTCGTGGTCCGAGCAGTCCACGCCGCCGGCGTTGTCGATGAAGTCGGTGTTGGTCGCGCCGCCATTGAGGCCGAACTCGACCCGGCCAAGCTGGGTCATGCCCAGGTTGCCGCCCTCGCCCACCACCTTGCAGCGCAGCTCGTTGCCGTTGACGCGCAGGGCGTCGTTGGCCTTGTCGCCGACATCGGCGTGGCTCTCGCTGCTGGCCTTGACATAAGTGCCGATGCCGCCGTTCCACAGCAGGTCGACTGGCGCCTTGAGCAGGGCATTGAGCAGCTCGGTCGGGGTCAGGCGGTCGGCTTCGATGGCAAAGCGTTCTTTCATCTGCGGGCTGATGGCAATGCTCTTGGCACTGCGCGGGAAGATCCCCCCGCCTTCGGACATGATGCTGGTGTCGTAGTCGCTCCAGGCCGAACGTGGCAGGTCGAACAGGCGCTTGCGCTCGGCGAAGCTGTTGGCCGGCTCCGGGTTCGGGTCGATGAAGATGTGCAGGTGGTTGAACGCCGCCACCAGCTTGAGTTTGTCGGACATCAGCAAGCCATTGCCGAACACGTCGCCGGCCATGTCGCCGACGCCGATCACGGTAATCGGGTCTTCCTGCACGTTGATGCCGCGCTCGCGGAAGTGGCGCTGTACACCCACCCAGGCGCCACGGGCGGTGATGCCCATCTTCTTGTGGTCATAACCGGCCGAGCCGCCCGAGGCAAAGGCGTCGCCCAGCCAGAAGCCGTAATCGATGGCGATGCCGTTGGCGATGTCCGAGAACGTCGCGGTGCCTTTGTCGGCGGCCACTACCAGGTACGGATCGTCTTCATCGTGCCGCACCACGTTGGCCGGCGGCACCACGCCCCCGTCCTTGAGGTTGTCGGTGATGTCGAGCAGGCCAGAAATGAAGATGCGGTAGCAGGCAATGCCTTCGGCAGCGATCTCGTCACGGCTGCCGCCCAGGGGCAGGCGGCGCGGCAGGAAGCCGCCTTTGGCGCCGACTGGCACGATGACCGAGTTCTTCACCTGCTGGGCCTTGACCAGGCCGAGCACCTCGGTGCGGAAGTCTTCCTCGCGGTCCGACCAGCGCAGGCCGCCACGGGCGACGTTGCCGAAGCGCAGGTGCACGCCTTCGACCCGTGGCGAATAAACGAAGATCTCGAACTTGGGTACCGGCTTTGGCAGCTCGGGGATCAGCTTGGGGTTGAACTTGAAGCTGAAGTACGACTTGTTGTGGCCGTTGGCATCGGGTTGGTAGAAGTTGGTGCGCAGGGTGGCCTTGATCAGGTCCAGGTAGCGACGCAGGATGCGGTCTTCGTTGAGCACCTGAACATCGTCCAGCGCCGTCAAGATCGCCTGTTCCAGACGCTGCTGCTTGTCGTCCAGGTCGTCTTGGGTCAGTTTGCGCGCCAGGTAGAAGCGGGTCTTGAACAACCGGGTCAGTTCGCGGGCGATACCGGTGTGGTTGTTCAAGGTGCTGGCGATGTAGCCCAGGTCGAAGCCCAGGCGGATCTGCTTGAGGTAACGGGCATACGCACGCAGCAGCGCCACATCGCGCCACGGCAAGCCGGCGGTCAGCACCAGGCGGTTGAAGGCGTCGTTCTCGGCATCGCCGCGGACGATGTGGATGAAGGCGTCCTGCAGGGTGTCGTTGAGCTGCTGGATATCCAGGCTCAGGCCTTCGCTGTAGGTGAAGGCGAAGTCATGGATCCAGTACTCACGGCCATTGGCGTGGCGCAGGCGATACGGGAACTCGCCAAGCACGCGCAAACCGAGGTTTTCCAGAATCGGCAAGACATCGGACAGCGCCAGCGGGGTGTCGGCGTGGTACAGCTTGCAATGCAGGGTACGCTCGCCGACCTGGGTCAGCGGCTGGTAGAAGCTCATGGCCAGCGGCTTGCTTTCAGACAACCCCAGCACATGCTGCAGGTCGACCACGGCCGAGTGCGCCGCGAAGCGCTCGCGGTAGCCCGCCGGGAAGCCTTTGGGGAAGTCGGCCAAGATGTTGGTGCCTTGGGCTTCGCCGAAGTTCTCTACCACCAGGGTCGAGTAATCGTCCTGCCACGAGCGGCAAGCCTGGATCACTTCGTTTTCCAGCTGCTGCGGGTCGATGTCGATGCGGTTCTTCGGGTCGACCCGCAAAATCAGCTGCACGCGCGCCAGCACCGATTCGGAGAAGAAGGTCCAGAACTCGCAGTCGCTGGCTTTGAGGCGCTCCATCAGCACCTGCTGGATCTTCTGCCGCACTTCGGTGGAATAGACCTCGCGCGGCACATAGGCCAGGCAGTAGCAGAAGCGGCCATAAGGGTCTTTGCGCAAGAACACGCGAATCTTGTTGCGTTCCTGGATCTGCACGATGGCCATGACCGTGCTGAACAGCTCGTCGATCGGGGTCTGGAACAGGTCGTCGCGCGGCAGCACTTCGAGCACCTGGGCCAGTTCCTTGCCCAAGTGAGCCTTGGGGTCGAAGCCAGAACGGCGCTCGACTTCGGCCACCTTGACCCGAATGTACGGGATGGCGTGCACGCTCTCGCCATACACCGAGGAGGTGTACAAGCCCATGAAGCGGTGTTCCTTGACCACCTTGCCATCCGCGTCCAGCTGGCGGATCGACACGTAGTCCGGGTAGGCCGGGCGGTGCACGCGGCTGGGCAGCGCGGCCTTGGCGAAGGACAGCAGCAGCGGCTCGTTGAGGTAGGCCACGGCGTAGTCTTCGATACGCAGTTCTTCAGGCGTCAGCCCCACGCGCAGGCGCCGTGGCAGGCCGAGGAACGACTGTTCGTCGTAGACCATCTGGCCGCCATCGCTGCCGCCTTGGACGGTGAATTCTTCGTAGCCGAGGAAGGTGAAATGGTTGTCCAGCAGCCACTCGAGAAACGCCTTCACCTCGCCTTTGTCATGCTGCGCCGGGCCGAACGCGGTCTGTTCCACCAGCGCCACGACTTCGCGCAGCTTGGCCTTCATCGGTTCGAAATCGGCGACCGCCACCCGCACTTCGGCCAGCACTTGTTCGATTTCACGGGCCAGCACCGTCAGTTCGGCGGCGTTGGCGCAGCGGTCGATCTCCAGGTACATCAGCGACTCATGGCGCACGCCTTCGCCGTGGGTACCCTTGGGCAGCAGCTCCAGCAGTTCGCCTTTGGCACCGCGGCGTACGCTCAGTACCGTGGTTTGCAGGGTGTGGATGCTGTAGCCCCGGCGGTTGAGCTCGGTGCGCACCGAGTCGACCAGGAAGGGTAAATCGTGGTGCAGCACCTCGACCACGGTGTGGGTCGATTGCCAGCCGTTGCGTTCGTAATCAGGGTTGTACACCCGCACTTGAGGTTGTTCGGCGTCGAAGCGCTCGATGATGCGCCAGGCAGAAAGGGTACAGCCAGCCAGGTCGGAAAGCCTGCGCTGGGTGAGTTCGTCCATAGAGATGATGCCGAAGAACTGTTCGGCGAACAGCGCCACTTGTGGCAGTGCCTGTTCGCTGATGTGCTGCGCCAGAGCCGCTTGCAGTTGATGCTGGAAGTCGGCCTTGCTGGCTGCGGTGAAAAACGCCATCTGTGGTACTCCGCTTGGGCTTTGTAATAATTGAAGCGTCGCTCGCGTGCGCCGTGTACGGATCAACAATAGCCAACCCGTGGCATGGCGGACGGTTATAACCAGGCGTTGGACGTGCACAGCACGCCCAGGGCTCGCCGAAGCTTAACGACTGAGTAGTCACCAACGCTTGCAGCGCTGCGACAATTTCGGTCAAGGGGGGGTAACTTTACGTTTATGGATACGTGCAAGACTGTCAGAATTCCCTTCCGTTTCCTTTGACCCGAGCCTGTCCATGCAAATCAAGACCGCCCTGCTCTTCGCCACCCCTTGCGATGACGAGGAAGACAACATGGCGACCCTCTGCTGCCACAGCGACAAGGGTCAGATGTTCCTGCTTACCCGTTACCCGGATGAAGACACGGTCGACTTGACCCTGGATGACGAGCCGTCGACGCTGGACGGGCTGAAAGTGACCCTGAGCGCCCAGCGCCTGCTGATCGAAGTGGCGTCCGGGGACCGCGATGCGCTGAGGGGGGATGAAGCGCTGGAGATCATCCTGACCAGCGAACTGAGCGACCTGGACGAGGTGAAGGAGACGCTGCAGAACATTCTTGAGGGGACGGGGACGTTTGTCTGCGAGGTTTGAGGGCGCAGCCCGATGGGAGCAACTGTTTAGCTCGGGTTTGTAAAGACGGCGTGCCCCCTGTGGGAGCGGGCTTGTCCCGCGAACACGGACGAAGCCCGTGCCACCCACCGCGGCGACCGCTTCGCGGGGCGAGGAACTCGATCGCAGCAAGCTGCCCAACTGGCACAACCTCGACCCCAAGCTGATGCAGTTGCTGGAAACCAGCGACCCCGGCAACCGCCATGCCATCCCCTACATGTGGGTGACCACGGGTATCGGCTACAACGTCGACAAGATCAAGGCCATCTTCGGCACTGCCGATGTCACTCAGTCCTGGCAAATGCTGTTCAACCCGGACAACATCCGCAAGCTGAGCGCCTGTGGCGTGGCGTTTCTCGACAACCCGACGCAGGTGTTGCCGATCACCCTCAAGGTGCTGGGGCTCGACCCACACAGCCAGCGCCCTGAAGACCTGAAAAAAGCCGAGGCGGCGCTGATGGCTATCCGCCCTTCCATCAGCTACTTCCACCCATCCAAGTACGTCAGCGACCTGGCCAACGGCAACATCTGCGTTGCGATCGGTTTCAGCGGCGATGTGCTGCAAGCGATGAACAGCGCGCAACAGGCGAACAACGGCGTGCACCTGGGCTACAGCATTCCCCGTGAAGGCTCGACGGTGGCGGTGGACATGGTGGTGATTCCCAAAGCTGCGCCGCACCTGGACGCGGCCTATGCCTACCTGAACTACCTGCTCGACCCCCAGGTCATGGCGCATATCAGCAACGCGGTGAAGTACCCGAATGGCAATGCGGCGTCATTGCCCTATGTAGACGCGGCGCTGCGTGACAACCCGGCGGTGTACCCACCCCAGGCCGTGCTGGATACGCTATTCCCCATCCAGACCCTGTCACCGGCAGGCATGTGCTTGAGCACCCGGCTGTGGACCCGGGTGATCAGCGGCAAGTGAGCGCTGCGGGGGGCTGCTGCTACTCGACGAGCTCGACGTAGCGGGATTCGCCACCCCCCGTCGCCCCCGACAACCAGCCCCAAACGAAGTGCAGCGTGGTGCGACCGGCTTGATCGAGCCCCACCGTACCGCGCGACCAGCCGGCCAGCATTTCACCTTCGGTGGTCAAACACTGAAAAAGAAGCTCGATCGTGTCGGGGCCTGTAACACGGCCTACCTGATTGCCAATCCGGATCCTGCCGCCCTGATAGTGGCTGGTTATGGCGTTTCCATCGACAACGTAATGAAAGACCGTGCCAGCACCGGAGAGCCCTTGTGCATTGTTCGCTACCGCGAATCGGCGATTGTGCAGGCGCTCGGCGACGGGTGAAAAAGCAGTGTCCATCAGTGTCGTGTCCTTCCAGTGAGAGTCCATTTTGGCCTACGCGCACCTTAAACCAGAACGCGCCTTATCGGGCATCTGCGCGACTGTTCCTCTGGGCTGGGCTGTCACACAGAGAACAAACATCGCAAGCGAGCCCACAATCCTGTGGGAGCAACTGTCTTGTTCAAATTTCTGAGGGCATTCCATCCTCTGGGAAATCAGCCAGCCCTTTGGACCGCGTTGTCGAGCAGAGAACAAAGTTAGTAAGCGAGTTGCTGACCCTGTGGGAGCGGGTTTACCCGCGAACACGGGCGAAGCCCGTGCCATCCAA
This sequence comes from Pseudomonas sp. SWRI50, assembly GCF_014269095.1. Lineage (NCBI taxonomy): Bacteria > Pseudomonadati > Pseudomonadota > Gammaproteobacteria > Pseudomonadales > Pseudomonadaceae > Pseudomonas > Pseudomonas sp. SWRI50. The sequence continues at coordinate 82,608 of NZ_JABWRW010000025.1, forward strand.
GGTGGTGCCTCCTTCGCGGGCAAACCCATTCCTACAGAAATCA